>NZ_VPDB01000058.1:0-3672 GCF_013417925.1 Acinetobacter sp. YH12218 | reverse complement strand
AAACCTTCAAAATTCTTGCTGAGCGATATCGCAATCGAGGCAAAAGACTAGCATTAAGATTCAATCTAATTGCTGGAATTTATAACTTGGAGCTGAGTGAAAAATGACTTATGAAAGAAATCTAATATAATGATTCTTAATCCTCATGAAAATGTTTTATATTCATTTCAATAAATGAATATTATGCTCAATCCTATTTTGGATCATTTGGAGAGTCTCTGCTTGAATTTGTCCAGGTAATAGATCATGAGCGATATCGCTGAATCGGATTGCAACCTTACAAATCGAGCCAATAATTTCATCGACTTTTTGGGCAGAAAGTTCTGCTTCCTGAGTACCAAGTTTTACAAGAGCTTGTCGAGGAATATCCAGTGCCTCACCCATGATATCCATTTGATGATATCCACCTGGCCCTTCACAGAAAGTAACATCATAGGCAGGGGCGAGTTTCCATTGCCCATTTTGGGACATCAGAAATGAAAAGTTTTTGCAATGATCATCTCGATTATTGAAGACTACATTGAAAACAGCTCGCTTGAATGCAATTGCTTTTTCGCGAACATCATTGGTGCAAAAGTGTGCAGCGCGAAGAAAGTTACTGTAGTCTAAACTCCCTGGTGATTTAAAATCAGCTCCGGTGAAGGCAGCTAAACTTTGCATAGGGATACGCATACCATCATGGCGGTCAAATCTTTTTGATGCAAATGCGGTTAATCCATTCGGAAGAGTAAAATATTGAGTATCAGGGGTGTCAATATCACAATGACGTAAACATTCTGCATAAACAGCTTCAATTGCACAAACTTCAGGATGCTCTTGCTGTGCGGGAAATTTGATCAGCCAGGCTTCATGTTGATGTGAGCTAACTGTTGAGAATTCGTTGGTGACAGGATCACGATAGACGAGTGCTTTTGGCCTTGCACCTTGTGGTGATCCACCCATAACTAATAAATGCTGTAAAAATTCAGCACCTTCTCCTTTGAGAACTTCCTGGACTTCTTGAGCGAGTTTAATCAGTGGAATATTTTCAGTTAAGGCTAACTCAGGTGCTGAAGGTTCAAAGGATAATGCCCCCATCGCATGTGTATTAATATACGTGAGTCGTTCTAATGGCCCAATCCGTGCTGGATTGAGTCCATTTTTTTTAAATAAGCGATCCATAAGGAGCATGCCCCAACCATCGGGTAGGGCATCATATATAGGACCTGGCAATCCCATTTGATGTATAGGAAAGTTCGTTCTTAATGGGTCACCTTTTAACGGAAGTAGATAAGAGGAAAGTTCTAAACCTTTACTGATCGCTTCTGCACTGTATTCAAAGGCGATTAATGGCCGACCTGTGATTGCGGTTGAGGAGGCCAGTGTACCCCAAAGCCAATATTCACCCCATCCATTGTAGTAAACATTAAGTTTTTTGAGCATGGATTTATTTCCTTTTGATACGTTGGCGAGCCGTATTGCTCTCATAGCGGAGAATGTCGTTTACACTGTTTAAATGAGGTTTGAAGAGTTCCTCTAATTCTTTTAATCGGCCCAATACCATGGCAACACGTACGAAATTTTCAAATGAGACATTTCGACCAGCTTCTAGATTAGATACTGTATTCACACTAATACCAGCACGTTTAGCAGCGTCTGCCTGAGTCATTTCCAGATAAAGTCTTTCTTTGCGAAGCCTTTCACATAATAAAGTAACAATTTCTTCAGGTTTTTTGAATATTAAATCCATAATATTGGGTCTTATGTCTATATATGTCTATTAAACCACAAAAAAATGGATTTATAAAATAAACCGACTTAGTCGGTAAGGAGGGTACTTTATTGGCCTGATTAGATCCTATTAGATTAAAGAAGTCTAATTAGACATTTACAATCTAATAGAGTCTAACAACTTGCTTTAAGCTCAATCAGTTTCGCGTGGTGTCGCGAGGAACCGTGATTTGCTATCAGTTCAATCTGGAATATCTGACACAAGTGGTCTGGAGTAATGAGGTCGATGGGCAGCGCTTTGCCTTTCTTGATACCTTATTCAGTACCGATTTACAATTTATTCATCATCTTCCGCAAACATTGCTTCAATTTCATCCCAGTGCGGAAATTTATACTTGTTTTTATTCACTTCAAATTGCAGGCCTACTGAAAGAATGTGGGTTACATAGTCAATCCAACTATACAGATGAGGATTATGACATAAAACAATACCGTAAGGTCATTGCAGATGCGGATCAGCAAGCCCATGCAGTGATTCCATCTAGGTAAAATACGAAGTCATTGAAAGATAAATTTACAGAATTACGCCGACCCTACACCCAGGTTGTAACTTAAATTTGAATAGAATAGATCTAATTTTAAATTTGGGGCTTATACGAACAGAAATAAGAGGTAGCTATACATAGAAATATGTATAACATTTAAAGTTTAATTAAAATTATGCAAGGTGATTCACATTCTTTCTAGTATATTGTATGGTGTCTATGTATTTTTGTTTACTTTTTAGCTATTAAAATCTAACAATCAGGGTGAAAGCATGCCAAGTATTAAAATTGTTGCAAAAGAAGGACACGAGGTTTTATCTCAGACGACAGATAAGAATAGTGTTGCACTCACCGAAGCCTCGGTGGTGACATTAGGGGTTGCAAAAGCAGATATTTCAGAGATTCAGCGCAATGGAGCGGATGTTGTCATTCGTTTAAAAAGCGGTGAAGTTATTGTGATTCAAAATTTCTATAGCACCACGACAGCAACCGATAACAGTCTGGTATTAGAAGATGGCAATCAGTTGCTTTGGGTGAAGTTAACGGATGAAACAGGCGCATTTCTTGCTGAAGTGGTGTATGAGCCATTAACGACAATTGAGCCATTATTATATTCAGAGGGCGTGCCTCTTTGGGCGTGGGCTGCAGGGGCAGTTGCTGTGGGAGGTTTGGCAGCAGGCTTAAGTGGCGGCGGTAGTGATGGTGGAAATGGTGGGGGCGACCAAGGACCGTCAGCAGCATATAAAGCAGCAACAGCGGCGGTTGATAAGGCAGTAGAAGCGTATCAAGATGCGAAAGATGCCTTAACAGCAGCGAACACAGACGGTTTAATCAACCCGACCGAAAAAGCGGCGCTTGAAAAGGCTAAGACTGATGCTGAAGCGGCGAAAGCAGCAGCTCAAGCAAAAGTTGATGCATTACCATCGACAGAACAAGCAGCCAAAGATGCACTTGATGCACGCTTGGATAAATTAACTGACCCTGTGATTACTGTTCCTGCGGTGAACGATGCGGACAGCAATGGTGTGCTTGATAATGTTGATGCAGCAATTGCAGCGGCGAAAGCAGCAGTAGCAGCGGCAGAAGCGAAGCACACTGCACTGAAAGATGCGATTACAGCCAAAGGCGGCGTGATCAATCCTCAGGACAAAGCAGACTTAGATGCGATTAAATTAGAATTGGATGGCTTAAAAGGCACAGCGCAAGATTTAGTCACCAACTTGCCAGCATCTGCGGACAAAACTGCATTGCAAGGCAAATTAGATGCATTGAACACCACCGTTCCAAATGTGAACGATGCGGACAGCAATGGTGTGCTTGATAATGTTGATGCAGCAATTGCAGCGGCGAAAGCAGCAGTAGCAGCGGCAGAAGCGAAGCACACTGCACTGAAAGATGCGATTACAGCCAAAGGCGG
>NZ_VPDB01000017.1:0-54219 GCF_013417925.1 Acinetobacter sp. YH12218 | reverse complement strand
GTGCTGACATGGCGAGTACAGCGTGGTACAGATGAGCAGAATATAAGAATTCGGGCATTTCTCACCCGAATTTCAGGTAGGCAACAGAAAAGGGGAAAATTAGAAAGTGCCCCTGCCATACTGGCAGTGCTTTCAATACTATTGAACACTCTTCAGTTGTTGTCAGAGTATTCGTCTGATGAGCTGAATGCGATTGCTCAGATCGCATTCAATTTATAAAAAATGTGTAGATACCTATGCTTAAAAGGAGAGGGAACGATTTAGTGTTTAAGCCAATTCATCATCTTGTGGGCGAGGGGTTTTTCCTTCAGGCAGTGGCTTTTCGGAATGCTTGTCTCGAATAACCGAAGGGTAAGTCCAAGAGGCATAGCGCACAATCAAAATGGCCACAGCAAGAATGAGGATCGAACCTGTAGTAATGACCAAGCCCATATCTGCTTTATGGTCATGTTGAATGTCCGAAATCAGTAAACGGGTCAGGGCAGTAATGGCAATATAAATCAGGAAGCGTACTGGCATGTGGTTGGTTTTAAAATAAATACCGACCATGGCACCGAGTTCAAGGTAAATAAACAATAATAAAATATCGTCAATCGTGGCGAATTGTTTAACCGTAATAATTTCAAAAATGGTATGACCCGCAGACCATAAAATCATACAGCCGATGATAAACAGCGCAAGATAATGAAAACCTTCTACAGCAATATTGCCAAGTCGGTCGAGGAGGGCTTCGATTTTTTCTACTTTGGGATCACGATGTGTCATATATATTCCTCCTGTGTAAATTGCGTAAATATTCAATGAAGAACGAGTCATTAAATACCAAGCAAATTTCATGCACATGAAGCGCATATGACAAAAATATTTTTTAGGTTCAATAAAGGTTTTAATGTTAAGTTTGAGCTTAAATTTTGTCCTATAAGAATGAAGCGACGATGTATCAACCAACGCATTTTAAACATGATGAACTCCCTGATCTGATTGATCTTATGCGTAAGTATGCTTTGGGGACAGTAATACTGACTGCACCCAATGGTGAGTTGGAAGTGAATCATTTACCACTAGAATATGACGCTGAGTCAGGCGAATTGGGCATATTGCGCGGTCATATTGCCAAGGCCAATCCAATGTTTGAATTGCTAAATCAGTCAGCACAAGCCTATGTGATTTTTCATGCCGACGAAGCATATATTTCGCCAAGCTGGTATGAAGGAAAGCAGGAACATCATCGCGTTGTGCCGACATGGAACTATCGCGTGGTACATGTCAAAGGCACAATTCGTAAAGTTGACGATGAAAAATATTTACGAGGAGTTTTGGCTCGGCTGACTCGACAACATGAAGCTAGCCAACCCGTGCCATGGAAAATGGGCGATGCGCCTCATGATTTTATCGCGGAACAACTGGAAAAAATTATAGCGATTGAAATCGAAATAGACTCAATTTTGGGTAAGTTTAAAGTGAGTCAAAATCGCAGCGTTGTAGATGCAATGAATGTGGCAAAAGCTTTGGAAATGTCGAATGCTGAAATGGTTGAGTCGATCAAAAAATTTTATCCCATGAAATAACAGGCTAAAGAATCATGCCCAATAGGATTGAAACTGAACGTTTATGCCTGAGAAAGTATCAGTTAGGAGATGAAATTTCATTATTTGATACATATTTTTCGAATATAGAAGCAACTCGTTATCTGCAGCGGTTACCACATTTAACGATTCAACAGACGAAGAGTATTTTAGAAAAGTGGGCAGATCATTGTTGGTCGACACATAATCCTGATTTTGCATGGGTGATTAGTGATAAGAATACGCAGTTAGCGATGGGCTTACTGTATTTCTTCAATCAAAAAAACCATGGAGAAATACATTTTGGGTTAGGGGTGAATTTTCATGGTTGTGGTTATATGACTGAGGCCTTAATTGGGGTAATTAAGTATTTAAAGCAGAATCATGTCACGAAGGTTGTTTCATCTTTTTGTGCTGAGGAATATCTAGCATCACAAAATGTCTTAATGAAGGTAGGATTTAAACAAGATAAAGAGAAAATGCATTGGGCTACATTTCCAATGATAGACGATCAGCTCCATCCTTGTTTTACATATCGAATGGAATTAGGAGATTGTGAATAAGTAAGTATGCTTATGATTTTTTGAAAAAGTTGCACTCAGTGTTTATGTAATAAGAGCAGTAAAATAAAAAAATGCCCGATAAATCGGGCATTTTTGATTTTGTACGGCTAATTAAGCTTGGTTGGTAAAGTAATCTTCAGAGAAGTTCATGATCACTTCAGAACCTGCTTTTACTTTAGCAATGCGTAAAGCCAATTCAGGTAAAATACGCTGCGTGAAGTAAAGAGTCAGTGCAAGTTTGTTTTGGTAGAACTCGCCATCTTTGTCTTTTGCTGCATCTGCAATGCGGGCAAACATATAGGCAAAGCTGAGTAGGCCTACAGCATGTAGGTAATCAACTGCTGCTGAGTTCGGGAACTCAATGTTTTCACGAGCAGCTTCAAGTACATATTGAGTCACCGCTTCAACTTCAGCTGCTGCATCTAATGTTGCATCTTTGATGTAGTTCAAGCTGGCATCTAAGTTGTTGGCAAAATCACGAATTTCTTGGATATATTCAGCAATGAATTCACCATTGCACTTAATGGTTTTACGACCAATTAAGTCTTGAGATTGAACGCCGTTGGTCCCTTCGTAAATCTGTGCGATACGCAGGTCACGAATACATTGTTCCATACCCCATTCACGAATAAAGCCGTGACCACCGAAGACCATTTGGGCATCTAGCGTTGCTTGGAAAGCTGTATCTGTCAAATACGCTTTCGCAATAGGTGTTAACAGCGCAACACGGTTATTGGCTGCTTTGACTGCTTCTGGGTCAGTAGAGAACTTAGTAATGTCCAGTTGTTGACCAACATAAACCGCAAATGCACGAGACGCTTCATTGTTGGCACGTGCGTTCAGCAACATACGACGTACATCACCATGAACTAAGATGCTGTCTGCAGGTTTTGCAGGCGATTGAACGCCAGAAGCGCTGCGACCTTGTAAACGATCAGTCGCATATTGCGCTGCATTTTGATAAGCAAATTCAGAAGCACCTAGGCCTTGAATACCCATAGACAGACGTTCGTAGTTCATCATGACGAACATCGCTGCAAGGCCTTCATTTTCTTTACCAACCAGGTAGCCTTTCGCGCCATCAAAGTTCATCACACATGTTGCAGACGCTTTGATCCCCATTTTATGTTCAATAGAACCAGGGCCTACAGCATTACGCTCTCCCAATGAACCATCTGCATTCACCAAGAATTTAGGTACGATGAATAGTGAAATACCGCGTGAGCCCGCAGGCGCATCCGGCGTTTTCGCTAAAACTAAGTGAATGATATTTTCAGAAAGGTCGTGGTCACCGCCAGTGATGAAAATTTTCGTACCTGTAATGTTATAAGTACCGTCTTCATTACGTTCAGCTTTAGTTTTGATAATACCTAAATCTGTACCTGCATGCGGCTCAGTTAAGCACATGGTGCCTGACCATTCGCCTGTATACATTTTTGGCAAATAAGTTTCTTTTTGCTCTTGTGATGCATAGCTGTTTAAGGCCATGCCTGCACCTACAGAAAGAAGCGGGTAGAGCATGAAGGATGGGTTGGTTGCAAACAGCATTTCGTCAGACAGAACAGTCAGCATTTTTGGCATGCCTTGACCGCCCCATTCTTCGTCTGCGCCTAGACCAATCCAACCGCCTTCTGCATATTGTTTGAATGCTTCTTTGAAACCAGCAGGAGTCGTGACATTGCCATTGCTATAGGTTGCGCCCTCTTCATCACCTGTGCGGTTTAAAGGATGAGTGACGTTTTGCGCAAATTTTGCCATTTCTTCAAGAATGGCTTCTGCAGTTGCAGCATCAACGTGAGCAAGATTTTCGTTGTTTTGCCAGAATTGTTCTGCTTTAAAAACATCATTTAAGATGAATTTCATATCTGCAAGCGGCGCATTATAAATTGGCATGTTCGTTCACCTGTTTATTGTTTGAATCTGTGGACTTGGGGCAATTTGTATCGACACAAAGCGTGGAGAAAATTGACCAAAGTAAAATTATGGGACTATTTATAAAGAAAAAGGACTGCCAATGCTATGACCGTCCTTTCTCTATTTCTGCACTCAAGAGTACAATTTTTTGAATATGTTTTAGATATTCACATTAGAATGCAAAGTGTTCTGCATCCAATGCCATAAGAGGATCTAGGCCACCTGCGATCACTTCTACATGAGAGCGAACGCGCGGTAAGATTTTCTTGAAGTAGAAGCGAGCAGTCGTTACTTTCGCATTGTAGAAATCAACATCTGTTGTTCCTGCAGCTAAAGTTTCTTGTGCAACTAACGCCATACGAGCCCATAGGTAAGCAAGCGTTACATAACCAGAGAAGTATAGGTAATCGACTGCAGCAGCACCCACTTCTTCAGGGTTTTGCATTGCTTTCATACCAATCTGCATGGTTAAGTCGCCCCATTCTTTGTTTAGCGCAGCAAGCGGCTCAACAAATTCTTTCATGGCAGCGTTGTCTTTGTTAGCTTCAACAAATTTATGGATGATCTTGGTGAAGTCTTTCAACATTGCACCTTGAGTACCCAATACTTTACGGCCTAACAAGTCAATTGCTTGAATTTCAGTCGTACCTTCGTACAAGCAAGAGATACGTGTATCACGTACAATTTGTTCCATACCGTGTTCTGAAATGAAGCCGTGGCCACCAAATACTTGAACACCGTGTTTTGCAGATTCAGAACCTGTTTCAGTCAAGAATGCTTTAGCAATTGGAGTTAATAATGACAAGATATTGTCAGAGAACTTACGTTCTTCTTCAGTTGCACCTTGTTCCACGATATCGGCATGGAAAGACAATAAGTAAACCAGAGCACGACCAGCTTCAGCAAATGATTTTTGCGTAAGCAGCATGTTGCGTACTGCAGGGTGAACGATAATTGGATCTGCTTCTTTTTCAGGTGCTTTAGGGCCTGAAAGTGAACGCATTGCCAAACGGTCTTTTGCGTAAGCAAGTGCACCTTGGAAAGCGCCTTCAGAAGCTGAAAGACCTTGTACAGCAGTACCGATACGTGCAGTGTTCATGAATGTGAACATGCAGTTTAGACCGCGGTTTTCAGGGCCAATCAAGAAGCCTTTTGCGTTATCAAAGTTGATGACACAAGTCGCGTTACCATGGATACCCATTTTGTGTTCAATCGAACCACAACGTACCGCATTGCGCTCACCAATTGAGCCATCAGCATTTACATTGAATTTAGGTACGATGAATAATGAAATACCTTTCGTGCCTTTTGGTGCACCTGGAAGACGAGCAAGGACGATATGGATGATATTTTCAGCCATGTCGTGTTCACCAGCAGAGATAAAGATTTTCTCGCCAGAAATTGCATAGCTACCGTCTGCTTGTGGTTCAGCTTTAGAGCGGATAATACCTAAGTCAGAACCTGCATGAGATTCTGTTAAGCACATCGTACCAGTCCATTCACCTGAAACAAGTTTAGGAAGGTAAGTATCTTTTTGCTCTTGAGAACCGTGATGTTCTAATGTACGGACAGCACCATGAGATAGACCAGGGTACATACCCCATGCCCAGTTCGAAGTACCCACCATTTCTGAAATGATGTTGCCTAAAGAAACCGGTAAGCCTTGACCGCCGTATTGTTCTTCAGCAGATAAAGATGGGAAACCGAGTTCGATATATTTTTGATACGCTTCTTTAAAACCAGTTGGTGTTGTTACAACGCCATCATTCCAAGTACAACCTTCACGGTCGCCGACTTGGTTAAGAGGAGAAAGTTCATTTTCACAGAAGTCAGCAGCAGCTTCTAGATATTGGTCAACCAACTCACGGCTTACGGTGTCTGAAAATGCAGGCAGTTGTGCATAGTGATCTTCTGCTTTTAAAAGTTCATGCAGAACAAATTGCATATCACGTAAGGGCGCTTTGTATTGTGGCATATCGTTTTCCTCAATACTGGTTTCTACCAGCGTTAGTAATCCTAAATAAACATTTGAACGTGTCTTCAATGACACGTATTGGAATGGTTCTAATCGTGCAACATCTTCTTATTGGGTACAAGCATTTCAGGGCGATTTGTTGGTGACTGTAAAGTCAAAGAAATATCCCTTGAAAATGCTAAGTGCATTGAGTGTAAACACTTTTGGCTGAAAATGAATGACACAAATAGTCAAAAAGCGTAAAAAGATATGTCCAATAAAAAAGGCACTCCTGGGAGTGCCTTTTTTTACGCAATGATATTGCGATCTAAGTTTGGATTATTTTACTGGTGCTGGCGTTGGGGCAACAGGGGCTTTAGGTTGGAAACGCACTTCACATTTACCATTGATTTGCTGTTCGCCAACTTTAATGGCAACCGCACTGCCATCAGTCTTGCCTTGACATGCTTTCATAATCGCTTGTTGCTTCGCTTGGCGTTCTGCTAAACGTTGATCAAACTGTTTAGTCAGTTCTGCACGTTTTGCATCAGTCAGTGGCTCACCGCGTTGCATCTGACCACGCATATCGCCACGCATTGGACGGTGTTCACCGCGCATTGGTTTGTGTTCACCACGTGCTTTTTTCATGTCTTGGCGGTCTGCTTTGAACACCATGGTACATGTACCATCAATGCTATTATCGCCAGCTTTTACTTGAACTGTTGAACCTGTAGTCTTGCCATCACAGGCTTTTTGCATATCAGCAAACACTTGACGTTGCTCGGCACGCATTTGTTTAAAATGTTCACGTTGCTCAGGTGACATACGACGATCTTGATCACCATGATGTTGTTTCATCATACGGCCATGATCGTTATCTTTTGGTGCGGTTGTCGATTGACAAGCCGTCAATGCACCCATGCTCAATACGCTTGCACCGATTAAAGCCATTTTGGTCATTTGTTTCATAGTCTATACCCCACCAGATTAGATATTTTTTCAATGGTTAAAGATTAAATAATAAAGATGTAGAAACAATGGAGAGTTTTTTAGTAGCGTGTTCGCTACAATAATGAATATAGAAGAAAAATGAGAGTTCTCTTTTGAAAATACGTCGTATCCCGATTGCCTTACGCTTGTTTCTGACTGTGCTGTTGACGACGCTCGTCATCACAACGGTAAGTCTTGGCGTGTTGCATTGGAATATGCAGCGTAATTTCACCAAATATGTGGCCGATGTCGAGATGCAAAAGCTTGACCATGTCATTGAAAATTTAGCCGATGTGTATACGGTTTATCATGATTGGGGCAATGCGATTCAGGCGCAAATTTTGCAAATTGAAGGGCAGGCTGCGCCAGATGACTATGATCGTCTCTCTCGGTGGTGGCTGCGTCGTCAATATGACATTGCATTGCAGCAGCGCTATTTCCAAGATCATAGTTTGAATGCAGCATCGATGTTGGCAACGCCACAGCAAACGGCAGAACAAAAAACTGAAGAGCTAAAATGGCTTGAACAAAACTTACCGTCTGAGTTTCAACCTTTTGAAGGTTTAAAATTTCCTTTAAGCGCGAATCAAAATGTGTTCCGCCCCAAAGAGTCGAATGCGGATGAAAAAGATAAAGATGCCGGTCAATCCTCTCAAAACAATACCAACAATGGTGGTAAAAAACAGTTTATTCAAATGCCTGACCGCTTGGGCTTGAGTTCACGTTTATCTTTATATGATGCACAGCGCCAATTTGTGGTGGGTGAGCCGACAGATGAACAGATTTCTTATCGTCCGATTATGGTAAATAATCAAATCGTGGGGTATTTGGGGCTCAAACCTGTCCTCGAGCAAGATGATGCGATCAGTATTAACTTCTTTAGTAAGCAAAAACGTTATTTGTTATTGGTTTATGTGCTGACATTTATTGCAAGTTTAATTGCTGCACTGTTATTGGCGACCTACTTTAAAAAACCGATTCAGCGTTTGTTAATGGGAACACGTGAGTTAACAAAGGGCAATTATCAACATCAAGTCGCGGTGAACCGTAATGATGAGCTTGGTGATTTATCGAATGAATTGAACCAGTTGGCTGTGATTCTTGATCAGCATGAAACGTCACGTCGTCAATGGGTGGCCGATACTTCACATGAATTAAAAACCCCATTGGCGGTGTTGCAGGCTCAAATTGAGGCGATGCAGGACGGTATTCGTAAGCCAACGCCAGAGCATTTTGCCTCAATGCTCAATCAAGTGAGTAGTTTGAAAAAATTGACCAAAGATTTGGCGGATTTGGCGCAAGCCGATGCACAACAACTGAATTGTTATTTGACCACGCTCAATCCGTGGGATGTAGTGATGCAAGAAGTTGAAAGCTTTAAGCCGAAGTTTGAGCAAGCAGATTTGAAAATTACCGCAACGGGCGAAGGGACTTCATTACAATTAGATATAGACCGTTTTAAACAGATTATGGTCAACTTATTGGGCAACAGTATTCGTTATACGGAAGCTGGTGGTGAAGTGCATGTACATACTGAGCAGGATGAAACCCAGTGGACCGTGTATGTCGATGACAGCCCATTTGGTTTAACTGATGAACAGTTGGCACGTTTAGGTGAGCGTTTCTATCGTGTGGATGATTCACGTACGCGTGCAACTGGTGGTACAGGACTAGGATTGGCGTTATCCGTAAAAATAGCTAGAGCATTGGGTGGAGAGTTGAGTTTTGATCATTCTCCATTGGGCGGTTTGCGTTGCAAATTGACATTTCCCAAACAGATGAAATATTAAAAGGAAGCATGCATGAAACATATCATGTTGGTTGAAGATGAAGTGGAACTTGCACAGCTAGTGCGTGATTATCTAGAGGCTGCAGGCTTTGAAGTCAGCATGTTTCATGATGGTCAAGAAGCCTATGACAGCTTCACGCAGCGTAAGCCGAGTCTAATGATTTTGGACCTAATGGTGCCACGTATGGATGGCTTAACCATTTGCCGTAAAGTCCGTGAGCAGTCTGATCTGCCAATTATTATGGTGACTGCACGAACTGAAGAAATTGACCGTGTATTGGGGCTCAATATGGGTGCTGACGATTATGTCTGCAAACCGTTTAGTCCGAAAGAATTGGTGGCACGTGTGCAAGCGGTATTACGTCGTTTAGAACGTAAAGCAGAGCCAGAGGTGAATGATTTATTCCGTATGGACAAAGCACAGCAACGCATTTGGTATCAACAAAAAGCGTTGAGCTTAACGCCAACTGAGTTTCGTTTACTTGAGTTGTTTTTAGAGCATGTAGGGCAGGTGTATTCACGTGCGCAATTGCTTGATCATATTAACCCAGACAGTTTTGAAGTGGCTGACCGTGTGATTGATAGTCATATTAAAAATTTACGTCGTAAGATTTCAGATGCAGCGGAAACCGGCAACCGTCATGAGTGGATTCAAGCCGTGTATGGCGTCGGCTACCGTTTTGAATATCCAGAGGATTAATGTTACTTTTTGTTCTTGAATCTTTTTTTAAAAGCCTTTAATTTTTAAAGGCTTTTTTATTTGTATTTTTAAGAGGGAAAAACATAATGATTTTAAAAAAAACCTTATTAGCAATAAGCTGTTCTGTAATTTTAACTGCATGTGGCGGTGGTGGCGGCGGGTCTTCTAGTAGCGGTGGGACTTCAGATAATGGCGGTTCAAATGGGGAAACAGCTAACCCATCAAATCCAGCAACAGATTTAGAGAAAGCTAAAGTATTAATCAAAACTACGAACAATATTATTGCCTATTTTGACAGTTTTAAAGGTTTGCAGTCTCAGTATGAGCCTGCATTTGATGCTGTAAGTAATGCAGGAAATGATATTAGTAATGCTTCTGATCTCATCATTACTTTAGCTTCATTGGCGCAGAAAGATGCTCAAGGTTCCACAAAAGACTATACCGCTGCAGAATTAGAGGCACTTTTAGAGGATGATGCGACCTATGGGGGGATATATTATCCAGATTATATTTTGAGCAAAAATGGTCTTAAAATCAGCGTAACACCGACTTCAGTTTCTGTTAATGGAAGTGTATCGGCTAAATATTGGATGGACTATATTTGGGATAGCAGTACTTTTACTGGAAAAGATGTTTTTAGCGATGCGGTTTTGATTACTGTAAGCAATTTAAAGTTGGATGCGCCATTCACAGCATCTGCAAAACAGCATGATTTTAAAATAGTTTCAGGCGGTAAAATCACAGCTAAAAATGCGGATGGATTAGAATCAAGCTTAGGGTTTAATAGCAACAGTACCGCTCAAGTTGTTTATGATACAGCTATCAAGCTGGAAGACTCAGAAAGTGAAAATGCTCCGGTTACGGCACAATTTAAATTTTTAAATGTTTTGTTAACAACTCAGAACGCGAAGCTGAATTTAACTGAACTTTCAAGCAAAGCTGCTCGAGTTAAATTCAAAAATGGTACTGAAACATTTAATCAAATTATTCCATATGAAATTATTTTGAAAGGTGAAGCTTTAAGCGGAGCAGAAAACTTAGGCTTAGATGCAAATATTAAGCTAAAAAATGATCTGACTAAAACCTTTGATATTACCCAAGGCGAATCTGCGGCTGCATTTATTAATGCAGATTTGACAGTTAATCTCTCTGGTAACGTAAAAGGTGGGGGGGCTGCTGTGAAGCCATTCAGTTTACTGCTTAACGCTAAAAGGAATGATTACCAAAAAGGGATAGCAAATCTTAAAGTTACAGTTGATCAAAATACATTAAATATAGATGTAAAAACTGACAATCT
The DNA here is from genome assembly GCF_013417925.1 of Acinetobacter sp. YH12218. Classification (NCBI taxonomy): domain Bacteria; kingdom Pseudomonadati; phylum Pseudomonadota; class Gammaproteobacteria; order Moraxellales; family Moraxellaceae; genus Acinetobacter; species Acinetobacter sp. YH12218. The sequence goes on along the minus strand of NZ_VPDB01000017.1, from coordinate 43,447 downwards.
GATCGCGCAATCTCCAATTATCTGGTCAAGAGTATCTCATGCGAATGGTGCATTTGTAGAAATTCCAGATTTAGATCAATTCAGTTCTGCTGATATTAAAGTCGGTACTGTTAGCTACGGTACGATCAATAGAGTATCGAATAGCATTTATTCTGCGAAATTTACCGATAACACTGTGCTAATGATTGCACCATAATAATGAATTAAGGAGAGGGGGTAACGATGTTCCCCCTTTTTTCTATGTTGAAAAAAAAATTAGTATTATTGGGATTATCGCTCCCGTTTTATAGCTATGCACAAGAGGCTATCTATTATCAAGTGCAAGCAGATGTTTATAGTGAACCGTTAGCGATTCATGCATTTACAGATGATTGGGATGATTCTAAGTTTAAATCAGGAAAAAATGCATTTGCTCATGGTTTAATGCAATTGGGCGTAAAGCAGGGTAATTGGGATTTTAGCTGGATCTGGCGATATGACTATGCGCTCAATTTCAGTGAGGATACAGCAAAGCTTTATTATCAAATACAAAATGAACTGCCTATCGATGCAAACTCAACGTATGACTTGAGGCTTGAAGCACAGCATATTGATACTGTTGGGTCTCGGGCTGCCTATACATGGCCCATTAGTTCGAATTGGAATTTAGAAACGGGTATAACCGCGTTAATTGGGCGTCATTATATTGATGGTCATATTAATGCGCTAGGGGTAACGACAGATCAGCAAGAGCTTATGGACCGCGTCAAATGGCTGAATGGGAGCATAGATTACAGTTATGATCATCCTGCTTTGAAAGAAGATAAAATGGGCTGGAATGAGCAGGCGCATAGCGGGTATGGCTATGCCCTAGATGCGACTTTAAGAGGTGCTATTGCAAAAAATTGGAATTTAAAAATTAATATTCAGGATGCATTGGCATATTTATATTGGCAAGATGCTCCATACACACGATATAACATCAGCTATGATCAAGATAAGCGTCCACGGTTTGATATTCAGGGAGAGTTTGATAAAGATAAGACCTATGCGCAAAAGCTGCCATTTAAAATTTATTCGGATTTAAATTATGACTCAGAGCAGGCTTGGAGTTTAGGACTCAGTTCAATCTCAAATGAGTATATAAGTCTTTGGCAGCTCAATGCATATTGGAATACAGGGCTAATGTGGGGAATCCATTTTGAACCCCAAACCAATTCGTTTGGCCTTTCCGTCAAACATGAAAACTTTGGTTTTAAATACATAGCAGATTCATTCAATACCAACCAAGCAAAACGTATGGGCGCGCAAATATATGCGCAATATCTATGGTAAGTGCTGTTGGACCAGCGACTGTAAACAGATTAGCTTCTTTAGAATGTGTAAAGTTTTAAGCAGTTGTTTTATTTAACCGTATTGATATGTATTAAAAAAAGCTTTGCATTGTCATAATGGAATTTAAATTGTTCGGTTATGGATAAGTTTGAATTTATCTATAACCTTTTTTATTTATATCGTAAATTTTTTATTTTTTAAAGTTTTTATCAGTATTAGATATTTATTAGTATTCCATTTTTGAAGGAATGGGCATCCCTTAACAGCAAAACAATGGCAATTGGATGAATGATAAAAATCACATAAAAATGCGAAATTTGCGCATTTAATGAAAATTGGTTATTATTTTGCTGGAATATTCACCAGTATGTTTGAGCTGGCAAAGTTCAATGTAGACATAACAATTTTTAAAAATGGAACAGCCAGAGGGCAGAACAGATGAAAAATAGCGCTTTTGTAAAAATAATAATGGTCACGGGTGTCTTGGGTTTAACGGCATGTGGGGGTAGTGATCGTGATGAGACAGGGAGTGTACCGCCAGAGCCAGTTGCCGATGCTATGGTACAAAAAAGTGTAGAAGAGCTGACGCTGTTGGATGTGAATAATCTTGCTTTAAATGCTGCGTCGATTCAGATTTTAAGTGATGAAGAATGGCAGAAGGTACAAGCAGGCAGTCTGAAAATAGCAACGAATACAATTACAGCAGATGATTCTGAGCAGTTCTTTCCACCGATTAATAGTTTACCGACAGCGACTCATTTTAAAGGTCAAAGTTATCTTGCCAATGCCCAAGGCATCGTTAAACTGCCTAAATTGGCTGCAGGCACATATTATGTTTTGGTCACTAAAAATGGACAGTCTGCAGTTTCGGCATTCTTGATCCACCCTAAAAATACTAATAAAAGCATTGTGTTGAATGTGGTGCTCAACTGTTTAGATCAAGACTGTCAGACTCTAAGTGATGCGCCAGTCAATGATGCCGTGGTCGGAACATTGTCTGGCCAAGTGATTTTTAAAGGGAAGCCTTTAGCGAATGCGCAAGTCGCATTATCTGGCGGTGCTGCGACCAATGGTGCATTTGTTAGTGCTTTGACCGATGCAAATGGTTATTTCAGTTTGTCATTTAATGTGAGCAATGATCTGCTTGAAGCATTAAAAAATGCCACGCTCACCATTAGCGGTGCAGGAATTAATACCATTACGAAAAAAGTTACGGTCATTGCTTCTTCTGCATCGGGCTATCAATTTGAAGTGTTGCCTGAAACGACATCTGCAGATGCCATATGGCGTGAAACTTTTGAAGCGGACTCTGCTACTCGCAATGCATGGACAAGGTCGCAGCCAAGTGTGGCCAATGTCGATTGGCAGTTGCTCAACAAAGGTCACAACATTCGTAATAACCAAGTAAATCAACGTGTGCGCTTAGCGCCGAATGACCAAAGTCAAGGCAAGGTGCCTGAGCCACTGCAAGGCAATACAGCATATTGGTATGGTGACAAAGTAAATGGCAACTTTATTGGCGCTTTAAGTGATTCTTCGACTGCACTAGAGTTTGATGGCGGTACGTCGCAGTATGACAATACGGGAGAATTGATTTCACCTGTGATTAATCTGAGCCAATATCAAGCGCCTTTGAGTTTAAGCTTTAAAACATGGTGGGAAATTGAGTCGGTCAATCCAAATAATCAAGGGTTCGATTTGATGAATATTTTAGTTTCTACCGACGGCGGCAAGAGCTTTAAGACCTTGGCTCGATTAAACCCGCTGGCAGATCCATCTTCTGCATATGAGCGCGCACCGATTCCATACAGTAATTTAGGTTTTAACCTCGCGCCGGCTGCTGTTCAGCAAGAAGCAATTTCATTAGATGAATATGCAGGCAAGGCCAATGTCCAACTGAAATTCCAATTCAAAACGGTCGATCAACTTTATAACGGTTTCCGCGGATGGATGATTGATGATGTGGTGATTCAGAAAAAAGCCGGAACTTTCCCATTATTTGATGGAGCGAGTTTTGATGAAAATTCAGATAGTTTCTCTCAGGTCTATAGTGGCGTCGCTGCAAAACAAGCGGGCACTGTGCTGAAAAGCACGAAGAGTTATGCACGCTGGGCTGAAGTGCCACAGCGTAAATAAAGATTTACATGACACCGCAGTATGAATGAATAAGTTTAGACGTACTGCATTTACTATCAATCATCCATCAAGTGAAGTGAATGCTAAAAAGCAGCTCTCTATTGAGGGTTGTTTATATTTAAAGGGACAATGTATTCAGCCATTTCAGTATGCTGGCAGCTAAAGCGTCCGGCTGTTCTAGTGGAATCATATGGCCCGTATTTTCAATCATATCAAGTTGACTGTGTGCTATAGATTGATGCAGCTCCTGCGCTTCATCTAGTGAACGCAGCCGATCTTGAGCAGCCGAAATAATCAGTGTTGGGCACTGAATGGCACCGCTGCGAATATGGCTACGGTCTAATAATGACTGCGCTTTAAAGCTTTCAAATCCAAGATTTTTGCCCATATCTTGAATACGTTGAATCAGCTTCCGATTGTCCGCCTGGTTTGGGTGTAGTGATTTGGCAATCGCTGTTTTGCTCAAACCATGAAACGTGCCTGCTGATGCAGCTTGAATGGCCGCGATTTTTAACTGCTTCTGTATTTCACTATCAGGGCGTAAAGAGCTTGCCACTAAAATGAGTGCAGAAATACGTTCAGGATATTTCTGCGCTATGGTTCTGGCAATATAACCGCCTAATGAAAAACCAACCAAGACAAAGCGTGGCGGGGCATTGAGTAGGATATGTTCCGCAATTTCATCAATCGTTTGACCGTGTTTTAAACTTGCCCTAAAGAAATTCCATGTGTGCGGAAGTTGTGGGATGAGCTCATCCCATAAGGATTCATCCAGCATAAATCCAGGAATGAAGACCATTGATAAGTGTTGCTGATTCATAGATGCAGTTAACGGTATGGGCAGATTTGAAGCCTGATTTTATCAGCATCATTTGCTGCTCATACAGCAATTGTCTATGAATATTTGGCTGCAAAGAGCTGCACAGGCTACAATCCACTTTTTTATAAGATGAGAACGTGTTGTGAGCAGCGAAATGCCTCAACTGCAGCGCCGATTAAAGAACCGCCATATTCAGCTGATTGCAATGGGTGGCGCAATAGGTACAGGACTATTTTTAGGTTCTGCGCATATTATTGAGTCGGCTGGGCCATCGATTATTTTGGGCTATTTGATTGGCGGCTTGATTGCTTTTCTGATTATGCGCCAGTTGGGCGAGATGATTGTACAAGAGCCAGTCACAGGTTCATTCAGTCATTTTGCCTTTAAATATTGGGGCAAGTTTGCGGGCTTTTTAACGGGCTGGAACTACTGGATTCTGTATATTTTAGTAGTGATGACCGAGCTGACCGCGATAGGCAAATATGTCCATTACTGGTGGCCGCATGTGCCTGCATGGGTGTCTGTATTGGTGTTTTTTATGGTGATTACCCTTGCCAATTTAGCCAATGTAAAACTGTATGCAGAGTCTGAATTTTGGCTGTCGATGATTAAGGTTGTGGCGATTGTTGCCATGATTGCTTTTGGTGTGTATCTGCTACTTACAGCAGGCGCAGACTCTACCGCTTCGATTAGCAATTTATGGGTACATGGCGGCTTTTTTCCGCATGGTTTTGAAGGCTTATTTTACATGCTGGCCTTTATGATGTTTGCTTTTGGTGGCATTGAGCTGATCAGCATGGCGGCGGCTGAAACTGAAAATCCAGATCAAAACATTCCCAAAGCCGTAAATCAAACGGTGATCCGCGTGTTCTTATTTTATATCTGTTCTTTGGCGGTACTGCTGTCGCTAGTACCGTGGAATCAGTTGAAACTTGGTGGTTTGGATCATAGTCCTTTTGTGATGATTTTTAATCAGATGGGGATTGATTGGGCAGCGCATTTGCTGAATTTTATTATTTTGACGGCATCCGTTTCGGTCTGTAATAGCGGTATGTATGCCAATAGCCGTATGCTGTTGGGCTTGGCAGAACAGGGCAATGCGCCAAAAGCATTTAAGCAGGTGAATAAACACGGTACGCCGATTGCTGCGGTTTTATTTTCTGCGTTGCTGATTTTTGGCTGTGTGTTGCTGAATTATTTCTTGCCTGAAAAAGCATTGAGTTATCTGATTTATATCGTGGTGAGTGCTGCGGTGCTGAATTGGATGTTAATCAGCTTGATTCATTTGAAGTTTAGAAAAGCGATGCAGCAGCAGGGCATACAAACTAAGTTTCCTGCTTTATTTGCGCCGTTCACTAATTACGTTGTATTAGCATTCATGCTGATGATTTTGTACATCATGTGGAATCAGGGTTTTATGTTGTCGGTGCTGATGCAGCCGCTATGGATATTATTGCTGTTTGTGCTGTTTAAAGTGATGCAATCGAAGAAGGTTTAATACCATGAAGGCTTAGGGACGAGCCTTTGTTCACTGTTACTAAAGAATGATTTTGAAAAGTTCTAACAAAGTACGAAAATTGAGAGAACATTCATATAAAGACCGCTCTAGTGCATTAAATTCTAGAGCGGTTTTTTATAAGGTAATGATTTGTATTGGATAAAAAAGAAGAATTTCGTATAACGTGTATTATGTTAATTTTAGGAAAATTTAACTATTCTAATTTTTTGGAATCTTAATATTTATAAGAGTCAAATAATGCTAATAAAAGGATATTGGATTCTTTCCATGTATGCACTGTTACTTATTGGGTGTACATCAAAGGATATTCCTCAAGAGGGGGAAATAGTGACATGGAAACAAAATCCACAACTTATTGTAAAAGCTAAACTTGGACCACGCAGAAAACATATACCGGATCAATTTGATTATGAGTTTTATAGACCCGCTCGAGAACATTATTTAGGGCAATTTCCCATAAATTATGTTCCTGAAAAATTTCCAACAATTATGCAAGGAGAAGCGAACAGTTTGCCTATGCCTGATTCGAATCGACAATTACAGTTTGATTTAAAATTAAGCAATTCGGATTTTCAAGCAACCGATGGTTATTTACCTGATCATGATGATCAAGTGAGAGTTCGGATAGAAGGTCTTACCATGGATATGCGAAAGCAAAATTTAGATACCTATAAGACATTTTCGCAACGAAAAGAATTTTTTAAAGAAAATTCAAAATTTGAAAAATATGGTTTGACCTGTTACAAAAAAAAAGTAGCTGATAATTTCTATGGTTGTTATGGAAAATCCAAAAAATATGATGTTACCGGTATTTTATTAGATGTAATTGCTTTAGAAAATACGGCAGATAATCGATTTATTCAAATTCGAGGAGAAAGTTATGAGCCCAATAAATATGGAGGTATCTGGGTTCAATGGGAAATGAACTTGAATAATTGGGATAGATGGCAAGAAATAGATAGTGCAATTTGGCGCTTATTAGGCACATGGAACTCTGCTCCACCGTCTCAAGAAAGTAACTGATTTTAGTTTCATTTAACATAATGGCGATTATTTGAAATTCGCATGTAAGCCCAAAGTAGAAATGTCCGGTTTCTCCAAAGTAAAAATGTCCGCTTTTAGAATATGCGCTTTTGCGATTATCGAAGCGGACGGTTTGATATGTTGGTGTCTATGTCGGATAAAGAACTTAAACGATTGTCGGTCTTGCAGGAAATCTGCGATCAACGCATAACTCAACCTCAGGCTGCTCAGCTACTTCATATCTCAGAACGTCAAATCAGACGATTACTGTAGAAATATAAAGCTCAAGGCCCAGCTGCATTAGCACATGCTGCACGTGGCCAAACCAGCAACTCCAGGCTTCCTGAAGAAATCAGGCTCAAGTGCCTCAATCTTGTTGCTGAGCAATTCCACGGTTTTGGACCCACTTTAGCGCATGAAAAGCTCACCACTGTTCATGGATTTGATATTTCAGTGGAAATACTACGTTCTTGGATGATTGCAGCTAATTTATGGATTCCTCGCGCCAAGCGTCTGAAACGACCGTATCAGCCTCGTTATAACCGAGATTGCGTCGGTGAACTGATCCAGATTGATGGCTCATATCATGACTGGTTTGAAGGCCGTTCTGCCAAGTGCTGCCTACTGGTATTTATCGATGATGCCACAGGAAAATTACAGCATTTACGCTTCTGTGAATCAGAATCAGCCTTTGACTATATGATTTCAACACGCTTATATGTCGAACAGCACGGTAAGCCTTTAGCATTTTACAGCGACAAACATTCAGTCTTCAGGGTGAATCAAAGCAGCAATAAAGACACCAAGATCACGCAATTTGGACGTGTGCTCAGTACCCTCAATATCGATATCATCTTCGCCAACTCACCACAAGCTAAAGGCCGTGTAGAACGAGCCAATAGAACGCTTCAAGACCGTCTGATTAAAGAAATGCGTCTGGAAGGCATTAGTTCGATTGAGCAAGCCAATGCATGGTTGCCCTGCTTTATTGAGCAATTTAATCGTAAATTTGCCAAGATGGCCATTAATCCCAAGGATCTACACCGGACTGTCAGTGAAACCGCTGACGAGTTAAATGATATTTTTACCTGGCGTGAACCTCGCAAAGTTACAAACAGCCTGACGATTACATATGATAAATGCGTATATATCCTGAAAAAAACAGAAGAAAATCAAAGATTGATCGGCAAGTATATTGAATTTCTGGAATACCCGGATGGTACGGTAGCCATTGAACACCAAGGTAGAAAAATCAATTACAGTATCTTCGATAAATTAAGTCAGCTCAACCAGCGAGAGATCGTTGAGAATAAACGTTTGGGTTCTGTACTAGCGCATATTCAACAACAGCATGAAGAATTAGAACAGCAAAACAAACGGAGTCGTTCTCAATCCATGCCACGTAGACGTGCACAGAAAACAGCAATTCAACAACGCAATTGAATCCTGTGCTTGACTTGGAAATGCCTGTATAGGACATTTCTATTTGGTTTTAAGGTAGGACATTTCTACTTAGGAATAACATCGCAAAATCAACCAGATCGTAAGAGAAGTGTAATCTAAACACTTCTCAGCAACTCAATCCTTTGCCGCAGTCCCTTATTTAGCTTCGACACCACCAATTCATAAGAATTCAGTACCAAATCTTGCAGCAGTTCTTCTTCCAATGCGTCATCTGTAAAAACAGAAATCCAATGCTGTTTATTCATATGCCAGGCCGCACGAATAAAAGGATAAATATCCTTCAGCATCGTGCCATTATCAGGCAGCACTTTTAGATTGATAGCTGCTTTGCCTTCTAAATGAAAACTCAGCATAAAAACCTTATCCATCACCTTAAACACATCACAGCCTTCACCAAAAGGCTGGCTGCATGTAGTTTCAGGCAGGGCTAAGGCCGTCTTAGCAGCTACAGCGTGTAATGCAATCATAGGGGATAACCTAAAAATAAGCTTGAACGTTAAAGCCTAAGGATGAATATGAATAACGGTATCATTATTTACCAATTGCCAAATTTCATCCATATCAATATTGCGCACTGCAATACAGCCCCAAGTCCAATCTTTTTGTGGGAAATAAGTCATCAGTTGTGGTGCAGCTTTCATTTGTAAACTGGTCGCAGAACCATGAATCATAATATCTCCGCCTGCAGAAACCCCTAAATCTTTAGCTTTCTGTTTATCGGTCGCATTGGGGTAAGAGATATGCAAAGACTTATAAAATGAACTTTGCGGATTGCGCCAATCAATCATATAGCTGCCTTCAGGCGTTTTGCCATCACCTTCTTGAACTTTATGTCCTAGCGGTTGAAAACCCAGACGCATCGGGTAACGCCGAATGACTTGATCCTGATGTTTTAATTCCAAATAACGCTGAGCTTTATGTACCTGAATATTGTCGATCGGCGTTTCTTTGCGAATTTTTTGAATTTGCAAATCACTTAATTCAGGTGGAAAGACCAGTGCATTGGCAGGTGTAGGTAGATATTTTTCAAATTTTTGATAGGCAAAGTAGGCTACCGCAATACAGAAGAGGGTAGCGAAACTTAAGATCGTGATATTTTTTCTTGTCATTATTTTTTAGAGGATGAAGTGCTTTCACAGTCCATCGATTTCTGAATTGTGGATAATGTTTAAATTATCCACAATTATGACCCGAGTGAAATGTGGATTTGTGGATAAATGTTTAAGACGAGCAGCTAACCATCACTTCAGGCACATCACTTGGTAAAGGTCCTAAATCTTCTGTTGTTTCCAGTTCAGGCTGTTTGCTAAAGGGCCGACTGAGCAATGTAAACAAACGCTCTACTTCAGAAAAATCATTACGTTCAGCAAGTTCAATCGCCTTTTGAACCATATGGTTGCGCAAGATATATTGCGGGTTGGCTTGTGCCATTTCAGCATCTAAAGCATGGGTGTCCTGATGCCCACGGATGCTTTCATATTGTGCCAAGAAACCTTCAAAGGCGCGGCGGTCTAAGCAGTCATCTTTAATGGCTTCATATTCATGATTTTGCAGACGGATAAAGCTTTGTGTGTAATCCAGTTGCTCACTTTGTAGAATACGCAAAAAGGCCATAGCGCAGTCGAAGCTGCCTTTATGAAAACTCGGCAGGCCCATTTTCTGAGCTAAGCCCAATTTATAATGTTCCAAGAAGGTCAGTTCAAAATGCTCTAAGCATTTGGCTAGATCGTCTTTCCACTGTTCTTTGTCATAATCTGAAGGGCAGAGCGGAACGAGATTATTCAGCCATTGCCATAAATTCCAATGCCCGATACTTGGCTGCTGTTGATAGGTATAGCGGCCTTGGTAGTCCGAATGGTTGTTGATCCAGTTTGGACGGAAGCGCTCCATAAAGCCATAAGGGCCGAAGTCCAAAGTTGAACCGGTAATATTCAGATTGTCAGTATTCATCACGCCATGTGCAAAACCAATCAGCTGCCATTTGGCAATCATCACTGCGGTACGCTGAATAACTTGAGTGGCAAAAGCCAAAATGGGCTGTTCAGCATCCAAGCATTCAGGGTAGTGCCACTCAATACATTTTTGCGTGAATTCAGGTAGTAAATCACCCTGATATTGATTGATCCATTCAAAATGTCCCAATCGGATATGACAGTCAGATGTACGCAGCATCATCGCGCCGAGCTCGAGTTTTTCGCGCTTTACACCTTGCTCAGAACTGGTAAAACCCACCGCATTGCTGGATGCAACGCCTAGGTTGTTCAGCGCATGTCCTGCCAAATATTCACGAATGGTCGAGCGCAGCACTGCACGTCCATCGCCCATGCGTGAATAAGGCGTAGAGCCGGCGCCTTTAAGGTGCAGGTCAATGGTTTGCCCATGTTTATCGATGATTTGCGCAATCAATAAGCCGCGTCCATCGCCCAATTGGCCGGCCCATTGTCCAAACTGGTGACCTGCATAGACCATGGCTAAAGGTTCAAATTCAGCAAAGGTTTTTTGACCGCTGCAGATTTCAACCCACGCAGCTTGATCTTCTGCCGACCATTGCAGCTCATCTGCAAGAGCCGCATTAAAATGCCCAGCTTTTGCGCCTTTTAGAGGAACAGGTTGCTGATGATGGTACAGGCGAGGTGGCAGGGTGTTATAGCGGGCATTGAACAGCATAATGATCTTTAAAAATTCAAATTATGTTTAAACTATAGCAAAGACCAGATAGAAAAACTGTAGCTTAAAATCAATAAAGCCTCCACAAGGGAGGCTTTATCATTTGAGAGGCTTAAAAGAATTAAGCGGTTTTCTTTTTCAAGTTACGCATCAATTGATTCAGTGTTTCACGGTGCTGTGACAAACGCTGTTCAACTTGTAGGAATTCAAGTTTGAGTTTGTCATCCATTTGATGAATTTTTTCAGCAACTGCTGTTTTCTTCGCTTGAATTTCCTGTTCTTTTAATTTTGCCCAGTCATTCAAAGTTTGCGAAAACGCATCATATTCTTGAGAAATACGTTGTTTTGCTGTTGCAATGTCATCGGTCATGTTGAGACCATAGATCGCAAGGTCTTGTTCCGCATACTTGAACTTCATAGCCAACTCAGCTTTTTTAATATTAAAGCTAGGAATACGGCGTAAATTTTTGGCAAGGCCTAATTTAGAGCAGCTCCAAATTAACCATTTTGTTGGATCGTATTGCCACCATTTCACACCATTACGGTAGTCGTATTGGAAAATGTGGTGATAGTTATGATAACCCTCACCCCAAGTAGCAATAGCGAGCCAGAAGTTATCACGAGCGGTATTTTCGTCAGTATACGGACGTTTACCCCACATGTGGCACAGTGAGTTAATAAAGAACGTCACATGATGGCTCAAGATTAGACGCATTAAACCGCCCAATAATAGAACGCCCCACATGTCGCCAACAGCCCAACCAATTGGCACTAAAATCGCTGCATGCACAGCAATCACCAGTGGAATGTAGTATTTATCTTGGAACAAAACGACTTTATCTTTTAAAAGATCTGGCGCGTTTTTGTAGTTCGGTTCTGCTGCTGGATAATCACGAAGCATCCACCCGATATGGGCATACCAGAAACCACGATTAATCGAGTATGGATCTTGGTCAATATCGTCTACATGACGGTGATGTGTACGGTGACCTGAAGCCCAGAACAAAATACTGTTCTGAACAGCAAAAGTACCCATGAGCATTAAAATGATTTTTAAAGGCAAGGTTGCTTCATAAGCACGGTGTGCCCATAAGCGGTGATAACCTGCGGTAATACCTAAACTGCTGACACCCAGTAAAACAAACATACTGATCCAAGCAGCGGCACTAAAATCATGATTAATGGCATATAACGGAATTGCAATAACTGCGACAATAGGTAAAAACACCAATGCAAAAATAGCAATCCAGTTCATTGGGGCTTTGGGTAGGGGAGCATTCATCTCCAACAGCACTCCTGAAACCTTGGGAGGTATAGATAGGACGAATCCCATTAATTTTTTAAGGGATTTTAAACGTACAGAATAGTAGCACGGGAAAACCCGTTTTCACCACTGTTATTGTACAGTTGTATTGTTCTAAACAGTAACATAATACGACTGAAGTTATTTGACTTTTTGTGGGGTAAAAAAGATGCTAAAAAAACAGCAAAATCGTCAAAATAATCCGCAATTTTTTGTCAAACACTGTATCTGTGGCGGCTTTCTGATCAGTTGTCTAGGACTCATGGCCTGTCAAAGTTCTCCAACGCAGAAGGTGACTACAAAGTCACAAGGGAAGTCACATGGCAACAGTGTTGAACAGCCATTAAAAGTTATTCGCGTGAACGATGGGATACAAGATATTCCATGGACGATTGTGAAAATCGCTGGACAAAAAGCAAAGTTCTTTCATCATCAACCTTATCTTCAGTTCAATTCGCAGTTTCGACAAATTCAGGGAAATACGGGATGTAACAATATCAGTGGCACTTATGTGATCGATACCTTAAAACACAGCATTGATCTGAATGCCCGAGCAGGTTATTTCAGCTGTGATTCGGCTTTGGCTCAAGAGGCTGAACTTTCAGATGCCTTGCAAGCCGCAACACAATTCCAAATAAAAGGGAAACACATGACGATGCAAAACAGTCGGGGACAAAATGTATTGGTTTTAGAAAGAAAATAGACCGATTGAAATATCGACGTGTTGATCGAGAAGTGAATTACACAAATCTAGGTGAATAAAGCAGCATTAAAAATGCTGCATCATTAATTTAGGATAGTCGGTAATTAAGCCGTTAATGCCCCAATCTTTAAGCTGTTTAGCACGATCAACGTCGTTGACAGTCCATACGCTCACATTTAATTTTGCCTGCTGCGTGGCCTGAATAATGTCTGAATTGGCGAGTTGGTTCATCCAACCAATTTGGATACAATCCAATTCGAGTGCTTGTTCAATCGCTTTAAATTTTACGTCCGTTTCAACCAGTAGCCCGCGTTTGAAACCGGATTTTTTTTGTTGCAAAGCAAGATGAATTTTAGGATCAAAACTGGTAATCACAGCGGAATGTTCAAAGCCTTGAAGCTGTTGTTCCAAGGTTCCAGTCAACGCTTCAGCTTCAGCTTGTGTCTTCACCGCTTTCACTTCAACTTCAATATGATCGAAGTTATGAATAATTTTAAGCGTTTGTTCGAGCAGTGGCGTCGGTTCAACTTTATTCCATTCTGACCAAGTAACGGCATGGTTATAGGGTTCTAACTCTTGTGAACTACATTCATATAGATGTTTATCTTGACCTGCCGTTCGCATAAATTGGTCATCATGCATAATCACTAGGGCACGATCTTTCAGTTGCCGAACGTCAAATTCGACAGCACGAATCCCTAAATCTTGAATATATTGAAAACCGCCAAGGGTGTTCTCAGGTGCTTCGCCACGAGCGCCACGGTGTCCGATTATGCGCATAAAGGGCCTGCAAAATTGAAAGATAAAAACATAGTGTCCTGTAAGCATGACAGGGAGATGACACTATTATTTTGAGCCGATCATTCTGAAATACAAGAATGATCGGACGAAATGTTTCGATTTATTTCAATGTAAAATAGACTTTTAATTGGTCAAAGGATTTGAGCAATGTTTTGATCCAATACTTATTGATCAATCGTGTCGTTAATATTCTTTTGCCAAAGCACTTCAGAACCGCCTTCGGCACGTTGTAATGTACGTGATGCGACAAATAACCAGTCTGAAAGTCGGTTCAAAAGCTGCAATGACGGCGCTTGAATGTTTTGGTCGCGGTTATGTACCGCCATTAAACGGCGTTCTGCGCGGCGGCAAACTGCACGAGCTTGATGGGCAAGGCTGCATACTAAAGTGCCTGAAGGCAAAATAAAGTCTTTCAGCATTGGCAGCGCTTCATTCATACGGTCAATGCCATTTTCCAAAAACTCAATAGACACAGGCTGTACCAAGTTGAAGTTTGGAATACAGACTTCACCACCAAGATCGAATAACCAATGCTGAATCAGGCTGAGCGATTTGTCCCAAGTCGCTTTGTCTTCAATGCTGCTAAGGGCAATATGTGAACGTAGAATACCAATACTTGAATTGAGCTCATCGACATCGCCTAAAGCTTCAATGCGTAAATCATCCTTTGCTACACGTGATCCGTCACCTAAACCTGTCGTGCCTGAATCGCCTGTGCGAGTATAAATTTTGCTTAAACGGTGGCCCATTTTAATTGTCCATTTTTTGATTAAAAGTTGAATAAAGAGTTGTGCATTAATATTTAACAGTGACACCGATAGAGGCTAAACGCCCGCCATTCATATAATACAAACCTGAACCATACGATGAGGTTTTGTATTCGACATCACCAATATTTTGTAAATTGGTAAAGACTTTGAGGTTGGGATTGATATTCCAAAAAGCGCTCATATCAATGGTGGCATAACCGGGATTACGTGCCTGATAATCCACGGCATCTGACTTAGCATTTAAAGTTGCATTCATGCCATAAATGTCATTGCTCCAGCCTGTAGTCAAGCTTAAGTTCTGACGTGGTCGGCGCTGTAAATCTTGTTTTTTCTCATCATCTTGTGCTTTCACATAATGATAGCTGAGTTTGCTTAACCATCCGCCATTTTGCCATTGCAGATAGGTTTCCACACCTTGATACAGCGCTGTATTAAGGTTTTCTAAGGTGTAATTAGGGCCATTCACAATCAAATGATCGACTTTGGTGTGGTAAACGGACAGACCAGTACTTAGCCCATGATTCAGCTTTTGATCGACACCAACCTCATAAGAAATGCTTTCTTCGGGCTTTAAGTTTGGATTGCCTGACCAACTGTTATAGCGTTCGTCTAAGGTTGGTGATTTAAACGCTGTACCAATATTGGCATAGATGCTGGTGAGTGGCAGTGCTTGCAGACGAATTGCAGCTTGACCAATGGTATGGCTACCATATTTTGCATCGTCTTCTAGGCGAATTCCGAGCTGTGTATTAAGACCATCTTGATGATATTGATGCTGTAAGTAATAACCTGTGCTGCGGTTATCATCTTGATAAGCCGTGCCATAAGACACAATATCACCGCTGATTTTACGGTGTGTGATCCCACTTAAAAGCGTTTGCTTTGGCGTCAGATCAAATTTGGAATAGATTTCCGCCTCTTGGGTTTTATTGTGGGTAAAATCAGCTGTTGTGACCTGATCTAGCTCATCTTTGAATTGAGAAAGTCGAGCATGTAATTCTAAAGCAGGTAATAGACGCACTTCACCACGTAGGTTGATCATTTCATTGTTAAAGTCTTGCGCGACATTGCTGTAGGTTAGGCAGTTATAGTCTTTATCTTCATTGCTACAACTGACATAAAAGCTGCGACCATCGTTATGACTGTAGTCCAATGAATATGCATGATTTTCTTGTTTTGATCCGACTTTCGCACTCCAGCCTTTTTGGTCATAGCTTGCTGTGCTCAGTTCATCTAGGTCAAAAACTTTGGTGGCATCTGATTCTAAGCGTTGCCCTCGAATCTGTGCGTAATAACCATTTTTTGCGGCATCTGCGCCAATAATGCTTTTATAGGTTTTGTGTTCACCCACTTCCGTACTGGCAAAGGCTGTATTCTCCGTTGGTGTCTTGGAAATAATTTGTACCACACCGCCAATCGCATCTGAGCCATACAATACAGAAGCAGGGCCTTTTAAAACTTCAATTTGCTGAATATCGGTAGTATCTAAAAACTGTAATGGCGCCATGCCTGATGTTGCTGAGTTCAAGCGCACGCCATCGCGCAGTACTAAGGTATGGTCAGATTCTGTGCCTCGCACAAAAATGGAAGCTACTTGTCCTAAACCGCCGTTTTGCACCATATTGATAGACGCATCGTTACGCAGCAAATCACTCATTTGGGAAATAGGAGATTGTGCAACTGTTGCAGGTTCAATAATGGCTATACGTGCAGGTACATTTTCTAATTTTTCAGCAGAACGTGTTGCTGTGACGACAATGGTGTCCATTCTAGGTTGTGCAATGGAATCTGCTGCAACAGACAGTTGGGAGCTAAAAATACAAAGGGCAGATATGCCAGCTGCAAGCGCAGTCGGCTGAAAAGGAAAAGGCATACAAAGCTCCATGCATTTACCCCACGTAAATGATTGAGTGATAGAACACGGTCGGCAGGTATCGGACTGGCAAGGTTTCGCTTGCGCACCGTTGCGGGGGCAGTGTTGTAGAGACTTCCCATGCCAACTGTTGTGAATGGCTTAAGTATAGAGAACTCCGATTTATCGAACAATCGAATCTGTCGGGCATTTTAAGATAGCTGCATATACAGCTTGACTTGCTGTGGAGCAGAAATTAATCTGCCTGCGCTTCAGGTGCTTTCTTAATTGAAAAGTGAAACTGGGAAGTCAGTCCAAAAGACTATGCCTATTGTCATCTGACACTGCCCCCGCAACGGTGAATCGTTATTCAATAACGTAAGTCCGGAGACCGGCCTGATGCAGACCTATTCATAATGCGGCGGGCGTTATAGCGGGATTGCATGCTTCTGTCTGAAAAATGGCAAGCCATCGCTTACCCAAAAACCTCCACGCGTTAACCACTTTTATTTCGCACGGGCGGTGCGATCGGGGAATACAGCATGCATTCTTTCTCTAAGACTCTACTCGGGTCACTTTTTGTTTTATCTCCACTTTCTGCTGCGATGGCAGCAGACCAAGTTCATCAACTTCCAGTCATTACCAATACGGTTGCTAGCATTGTTGAGCAAGACTCGCAAAAAACCTTGGCGGCAGTCACCGTAATCAACCGTGAAGAAATTGAACGTAAGCAGTTTACTTCTTTGCAAGAATTACTACGCACTGTGCCAGGCGTAACGTATACCAACTCTGGTGGTTTAGGTCAGCCAACCAGTATTTCAATTCGTGGTACAGGCTCTACTGCGGTATTGGTATTGGTGGATGGTCAAAAACTGGGTTCGGCAACTTCAGGCCAAACTTCTTTTGAGCATTTACCGATTGATCAAATTGAACGTGTAGAAGTTGTAAAAGGCCCGCGTTCAAGTTTATATGGTTCTGAAGCTGTAGGCGGTGTGATTCAAATCTTTACCCGTAAAGGGACGCAAAATGGCGTAAAACCATTTGCTTCACTTAAGTATGGTTCACATGAAACCTATGATGCCAATGTCGGTGTGAATATTCGTCAGGATAATTCTTGGGCGACGCTAAGTTTGGCAGGCTTGAAAACACAAGGCATGGATGTAACAACTTTGCCGACTGAAACAGATAAAGATGGCTATGATAACTATTCTGCGTCAATTAAAGCGGGTCATCAGTTTAATGATCAATTTTCAGCAGACCTGAACGTATTGTATGTCAACGGTGAAACAAATTACGATAGTCCATATAACGTAAATCCTTATAACAAGGTTGAGCAAAATGTGTATGGCGTTGGCTTTAGCTATTCTCCTATAGACCTTTGGAAAACGCAGCTGAAATTTGGCCGGTCAGAAGATAAATACGAAACCTTTAGTGCAGATAAATCGACAGGTGTATTTGATACCACAAAAGACAGCATTAGCTGGTTAAACACATTATCTTTTAATGCAAATAACACACTATTGGTAGGTGTGGATTACTTAAATGATCAAGTCGATAGCACCACCAAATACGATGAAAAAGAGCGTGATAATGTCGGTTACTATGCGCAGTATCTTGGTGATTTTGGTCGAGTGAACCTGCAAGCAGCCATTCGCCTAGATGATAATGAGCAGTTTGGTGATCACACTACAGGCAATGCCGCTGTTGGTTACTCGTTTAATGACAACTACAGCACTTATGTTTCATACGGCACCGCTTTCCGTTCGCCGACATTTAATGACTTGTATTATCCGGGTTGGTCAAATCCAAACCTAGTCCCTGAAGAGTCTGAAAATATTGAAATTGGATTCAAAGGGTCGCAATGGCTGAACTGGTCTGTTTCTGCCTTCCATAATGAAATTGATAATATGATTTCAGGCGGAACCAATATTGCAAAAGCAAAAATTAAGGGTGTGGAAGCTGAGTTCGGACAGTCACTGGATAACTTCACGTTGAACTTAAACTATACTTATCAAGAGCCTGAATATAATTCGGGGGCGACCAAAGGCAATCAAATTGCGGGTCGTGCAGGTCAATTATTGAATGTATCTGCAGATTATACGATGGATAAATGGACGCTAGGTGGCTCTGTACACGCAGAAGACCAGCGTTATAAGGATGCCGCTAATACAACAAGCTTTGGCAGTTTTGCGACAGCAGATGTACGTTTAACCTATCAAGCGACCCCTGAATTTTCTGTACAAGCCAAACTTGCCAATATGTTTGATAAAGAATATTACACCGTGTATGACTCATTTGATGACTATTACTACCGTCAAGACGGCCGTACTGCTTGGCTAACCTTACGTTATGCAATGAAATAATTGATTCAATTATTTAAAAAGCCCTGATCATTCAGGGCTTTTTATTTTTGCGCAGTAATCATGCTGAAAATCCACGCAATGCATGAAAATTGCATTACAATGATTCGCCTTCATATTCATAGATAGGCTATGAATAGGGCGGAGTCAGAGCCAAAACAACATGCGAACCCGTGCCAAAATCTGCGGAATTACACGTACTCAAGATATTCAATCTGTCGTCCAAGCTGGCGCAGATGCGATTGGATTTGTATTCTTTGCGCCCAGCCCGCGCAGTGTAACGCCAGTGCAGGCCGCTGAACTGATTCAGCATGTGCCGCCCTATGTGCAGACCGTGGGTTTATTCGTGAATGCATCGGCTGCAGACATACAGGATATTTTAAAAATTTCACCTGTAGACATCCTGCAGTTTCATGGCGATGAAAGCCCTGAACAGTGCCAAACGATTGCACAAACTGTTGGGCGACGCTGGTATAAAGCCATTCAGATGAAACCTGAACTGGATGTGATTGCAGAAATCCAAGCTTTTCAGCAGGCAGGGGCAAGCGCGGTACTGTTAGACGCATGGCATCCCGAATTAAAAGGTGGAACAGGGCACAGCTTTGACTGGTCACAATTCCCTAAACTCGATATTCCTTTAATATTGGCAGGTGGTTTAAAGCCTGACAATATTGAAGAAGCGATTCAAACCACAGGCGCTTATGCCGTAGATGTGAGCGGTGGTGTAGAATTGGCAAAAGGTATTAAAGACCAACAACTCATAGAACGCTTTATGCAAGGAGTCCATCGTGGATCAGCAAAATAAGATTGACTATACCCAATTCCCTGACGCACAAGGGCATTTCGGTATTCATGGCGGGCGTTTTGTGTCAGAAACTCTAATGGCAGCACTTGAGGACTTAGAAAAACTCTATTTCCGCATGAAAGATGATGCACAGTTTTTGGCAGAATTCGACCGTGACTTGGCGTATTACGTCGGTCGTCCTAGTCCATTGTATTATGCTGAGCGATGGTCGAAAGAGTTGGGTGGTGCGCAAATTTACTTAAAACGTGAAGACCTGAACCATACAGGTTCACATAAAGTGAATAACACCATTGGTCAGGCTTTACTGGCTAAGCTTTCAGGTAAAAAACGTATTATTGCCGAAACAGGTGCGGGTCAGCACGGTGTAGCAACGGCAACGATTGCAGCGCGTTTAGGCCTTGAGTGTGTGGTGTTTATGGGTGCGGAAGACGTAAAACGTCAAGCCATGAACGTGTACCGTATGCGTTTATTGGGTGCGACTGTTGTACCTGTGGAAAGCGGTTCAAAAACATTGAAAGATGCGATGAACGAAGCAATGCGTGACTGGGTAACCAATGTTGATTCAACTTATTACGTGATTGGTACAGTTGCAGGTCCACATCCATATCCGCAATTGGTACGTGATTTCCAATCGATCATTGGCCGTGAAGCGCGTAAACAGATTCAAGAACAAGCAGGCCGTTTACCGGATGCGCTTGTTGCATGTGTGGGCGGCGGTTCAAATGCGATGGGCTTGTTCTATCCATTCTTAAATGATGAAGATGTGAAAATGTACGGTGTCGAAGCTGCAGGCTATGGCATTGAAACAGGCAAACACTCTGCACCACTCAATGCAGGTCATGTGGGTGTACTTCACGGTAACCGTACTTACCTGATGTCGGATGATCAAGGTCAAATCATTGAAACACATTCAATCTCTGCAGGACTGGACTACCCAGGCGTAGGCCCTGAACATAGCTTCCTCAAAGATATGCATCGTGTGAACTATGTGCCAATCAATGACACTGAAGCGCTGCAAGGTTTCCGTGATTTAACCCAAATTGAAGGTATTATCCCTGCGCTAGAAAGCTCACATGCGATGGCTTATGTGACGAAACTTGCACCGACCATGGACAAAGACCAAATTATTATTGCGACTGTATCAGGCCGTGGTGATAAAGACTTAATGACCGTTGCCCGCATTGATGGCGTGGAAATGGTTGAGATGTAAACTCCTTTAAGCCTCTCCCTTTGGGATGAGAATCTCGGAATATATTCTGAGTTCGCAAGTGGAGAGGGTGAATTAAAAATCGCGCAGAAGCAATTCCGCGCGATTTTTTTGGGCTGAAAATTTTATTGAGGCAAATCACTACAAAACAGATGCAGAATAAAAGTGTGAAATAAATCACAATACTGCGCAAATTTTATTGCTTTAGAAAGACTTTATAACAATGACGTTTACTCAATTGGTTCGTGCAGAATCCTTTCCAACCCATATTTATTGGCAATGGCGTGATACTTTTGCGCTGTGTATTCTTCCGCTGATCTTGTTCAACAGTTATGTCTTAGACCAATTTTTTGGTGTTTCAGCTCAGGTTGCTTTGGGTGATTCGATCTTTCGCGGCATTTTATTTATTGCCGTGTGCTGGCTCTATAAAACGATGCTATATACGCACTGGCAAAAGTATAAACAGGCCTTTTGGCGTTCAAGCCTGTTGGTGGTTGTTGGTGCAGTCGCTTTACAAGTGGTGATTTCTTTTACACGCAGTCTGTTGCCCGTTGGTGAGAGCATTGAAAAAGAATCGACCATTGATCCTATACGATTGCGTTTTTTAGCTTGCTGATCATCAGCCTTGGGCCATTATTTACCGCTTTGCTTGAAGATATTATTTTCCGCTATACCTTGCTGCAAAAGCTGTTTGTACAGCCGTGGCTATGGCGAGTGATTTTGGTCTTACTGAACTCAATCTTATTTGGCTTGATTCATTATCATAATTTTGATGGCGATTTGATTGCGACCATTAGTTTTATGGCGGCAGGTCTATTTCTCAATCTGATCTATTTGTGGACGCGTAACATTTGGCATGTCTTACTCATTTATTTCGTTAACAATGCGGTACTATCGCTAGGCGGCGTGATTTTATTGAAATTGCTTCAGCCCTATGTGGGCAGTTGAAGTCAAAAATAGGGGGGAGATTGTGTCCAGTTTATTTATGGTGATGCTCGGCGGACGTCATGCAAGAGCAAATATCGAAGTGCATGACGTCATTCTTGCAGTGGGTAACGCATTAGAAGAGGTTTATCCACAACTGAGAACGGCATGGTTTGGTGAGCAAAAAGGCTTACATATTGATGCTTGGGCACAAGTACATACAGTCAGTACTGAAAATCGACATTATCGCATCCAATTTTGTGATGCCGCGCCACGTGCTGAAGATGAAAAATTATGGCTGATTAATCTCGGGGGATATGATGCCCGCGAATTTGGTGAATTACATCGTTATGTTTTGGTGACAGGACAAAACGCTAGTGTCGCGAAACAACGGGGCAAGGCTTTTTTTGAGTCACATTGGCAAAAACAACATACCGATCGAACTCTAGATGTTGATGATTGTATTGCGATTGATCATGTCTATGGGCGCTATATCGAATTGATTGAAACGCCGCATAGTCAGCAAAATTCATGGAAAAATGATTACATCTTAATAAATGAACATTTGTGATGATTAAGAGCTGAAATGTCAGCTTTTATATTTTTTTGTGATATTCGCCTGAAATCAGATGGATTGTCTTTTCAGGAGTTAAATAATAGGCATAATAACATTCAGGATTTAGACCTTAAACCTCAATGGAATGGCGTATATGGATTTAATACGGCCGAATGGACAGCCGCATTATGGGCGTTTTAGTGAACTTCCCAATCGAATCGATTTAAGTAAGTATGAATATAAGACACCGTATGGAAAACGACTTGAAGGTTGGCGTAAGCGTTTAAAATATAAAAAATTTAAATTTTGTTGTATTCAGCATGAACATTATACGATTGGTCTAGCGATCGCCGATATCGCGTGGGCGGGGCACGGTTTTGTCTATGTGTATGATCATATTACGAATGAAGTGTTGGAATGGAATTCGATTAATTTCCTGTCACGCAATACCGTTTTAGATGAACAACCTTTATTTAATCAAAGTCATTTTATCAAGTCAGGGATTCAACTGGACATTCAGCATGCCAATGGTGTGCGCTACATTCAAATGTCGAAACATGGCGAACTCAAACTGAGCGCTCGAGTGTTTTGTGCGGGGACTGATCCGCTGAGTATGTGTAGCCCTACAGGGATTAATGGTTGGACCTATACTCAAAAACTAACGACGTTAGGCTGTGAAGGCTTCTTTATCAATAAGCAAGGCAAGACCATTCAATTCCATGACCGGACATTGGTGTCTTTAGATGATACCTGTGGTTTTCTTCGTCCTGAAACCGCATGGTTTTGGTTGTCGTGTAACTTTTGGGATAGTCAAAATCGACGCGTTGGGATCAATCTTGCCTCTGGTGTAAATGAAAGCTTTGGCAATGAAAATTGTCTGTGGGTCAATGGACATCTGTATGCCATGTCTGATGTGCTGTTCCAGCAACAAGGCGATAATCAATGGAATATTAGTTCATTAGACAACAGCTTAAATTTGATCGTCACCACAGGTTGGCGGCGCTATGAAAACTTGAACTTAAGATTGGTTGGTAGTCAGTTCAGTCAATGGCAGGCAAAAATTAGCGGCACAATTCAACGTGATGGCGAAGAAATTGTATTCTTAAATGAATATGGTTTACTTGAGCAGCACTATGCCAAATGGTGAGTCTAAGCCTATAAAAAAGCCGCAATCGATGCGGCTTTTTTTATTCAGTGTTTATTTTGCAGCTTGCCAAAACACTTCTGCAGCTTGAATTGGATCATTGGTTTCTTCATAAGTTTTTAACCAAAGATCATAATTTTGCACAATGGGATGCTGACTCGGATGGAAGTCTTTTTTAAACCAATCTCGATATGGCTTGCTCATTCGGGTGAGGGTGCCATTTTTACCAAAGAACCACGGTAAGCCTTTCATATTTAATTTTAAACGTTCCGTGAAACTGAAGCCGTCATGTTTTAGCATCACATTGGCACGGTATAAGGTAAAGCCGAGCATCAATCCACTGGTCCAGACCAGAGTGAATTTCTTTAAATTTTCATCGACCTTAGCCACATCTTTCATCACATCAAAAGCTACATCGCGATGTTCCATTTCTTCTATCGCATGCCAAATAAATAATGCACGGACATAAGGATGCGCAGATTCTAGTACGGACTTTTGGCTACAGAACGTTTCAGCCATCAGCGCAGTCAAATGCTCGGCAGAAGCCGTCATGGCAATGTTGTATTCAGGTGAGCGCTTGCTCAGTTCAAATTTAAAAATTTTATTTAAGCGTTTAATGAAAGCATCGACAGGCATGCCTTGTTGTTTCATCAACATATTCATTTTGTCATGCGCCATACCGTGCTGCGCTTCTTGACGAATAAAGTCAGCCACACGCTGCTGTAAATCAGGGTCTTGAATTTGACTGCGGAACAGACGTACAGATTCAATAAAATAGCGCTCGCCATCTGGAAAGGTTAGGCTCAAGGCATCAAACATACGTGTTAAAAAGGGGTCTCCGCCAAACCAATAGCGCGGGATTTCTTCTAACTTAAAATTCAGCTTTGTGCGAACAATGGGTTCGACTTGATATTTGACGATAGCATTCATGATATTTTTTCTGTGCGAGTCGTATTGATTGCAGTATGTCGGAGAAATTGCACTTTGTTTTGACAGATATTGCCAATTTTTATACATTTTACGCCATGATGAAAATATAAAATGTCAGAATTGGCAGGTCAGAAAGAGGGGCGAGATGGCTGAAATTCAGATCCCAAATGGTTACTTTCAACTATGGAATATGGTCTTAATTGAGCGTGAATTAAACTATACACAGCTTGAATGGATTGCGCCGTATGCTGCGCAAATTCAGCATGTGCTGTCTTTGCCGATCGACTCTCAATCGCCGAATTCTTTTTTTAACAGCATCATGCAACTGACTCAGCAGCATCTGGATTGCCCGCAATTGGTTTTTGAAATGGCCAAGTATATTCGTGCGGAGCATTTTGGGGTGTTAGGCTATATGGCGACACTGAGTAATAGCGTAGCAGATGCTTTGCAATATGTGATGCGGTTTAGTCGTTTGGTGATTGATGGCGCGCAAATTGTGCCGATGAATATGAGCCATCAAGATCATCAAATTATACTGTCTTGGCCACAGCATGATGATGAATATGCGTTGGTGAATGAATTGACCATGGCCTGTATGGCACATTTGGCCAAGCAAATTTTTCCAGATTCTTTAAAGTTACTCCGTATTCATTTTGCACATGTGCCGCGGATGGCACGTTATCACTATGAAAAGTTTTATGGTTGCCAAATGGAATTTTCGACCCTTAAATATTCATTTGTGATTCATGCCGATAGTTTGGATTTAAAGTCAGAACTTGCAGATCCATCGCTGATGCAATTGTTATTACGTCAAGCCGAAGAGGCGATAGCTGCTCGTTCGCAACATTCAGATCCAATTCAACAGATGCAACAATGCATAGCAGATTATCTCAAATTACAGCAGCAAGCCCCTAAAATAGAATGGTTAGCAGAGGAGTTACACCTGTCAGTCAGAACCCTGCAACGACAGTTAAAGGAGAAAGACACCTCATTTAAGCGGCTTTTGGAGCTGGAACGGATGAAACGCTGTGAATATCTACTTTCACAACAAACCCATTTGACGGATATCGCTTTACAGCTAGGTTATTCAGATCAGTCGGCTTTGGCACGTGCTTTTAAGGCATATAGCGGAGAGACATTATTAGCGCGAAAAAAAGCCTTGAAATTAGAATAAAACGTGCAGATTGCTCGTCAAGAAAAGCCATTCATACAGCATTAAAAAAAGCGGTCAAACGACCGCTCTTTCTTTTAAACCAAGCTTATGCCGCAGCTTTTAATTTTGGATAACGCAGTAAAATGGCAAGGATGGCAAAGATCGCCAAGACCCAACAGTAATACACACTACCAATCAGTTCCACAGGCGAAAGTTTTGCGATCGAACAAGCCAGTAACAGCTGTGCGCCATAAGGAATGAGACCTTGGACTACGCAAGAGAAAATATCCAAGAGCGCAGCAGCACGTTTAGGGTCTACACCATATTCTTTGGCGACTTCACGTGCCATGTCACCAGATAAAATAATTGCGACAGTGTTGTTTGCTACAAATAGGTTAGAGAAAATCACCAAGAAACTGATACCAATTTCACCTGCGCGTTCAGCACCAACTTTAAAGCAGCGTGTAATGCTGTAAATACGTTGAATCAGCCATTCTAAACCGCCTTCTTTTTGCATAATGGCAGAAATACCACCCAAGAAAATAGAAAGCAGGGCAACTTCAAACATGCCGGTAAAGCCGTCATAAATAGAATTATTTAAGCTTAAGAAGTTAAATTCAGGTTGAATCACCAACCCAATAAAACCAGATAACAAGACACCAATGGTCAGTACAGCAAGCACGTGCAAACGTGAAAAGGCCAAAATAAATACGGCTAAATACGGCAAGATCAGCCACGCATTATAGGCTTTGTGTTCAATCGCTTGTGAGCCTTGACTCATGAATAAATAGATACAGATGCTGACAATCGATGCAGGAACAGCAATCCAAACATTGACTCTAAATTTATCGCGAAGCTGAACTTTTTGACTGTTCGTTGCAGCAATGGTGGTATCTGAAATCATCGACAGATTATCACCAAACATAGCACCGCCGACCACAGCACCAATGGCATACACCACTTCAATTTCGGTGACTTGAGCAAAACCAAAGGCAATTGGTGCACAGGCTGCAATAGTGCCCATGGAGGTTCCCATCGCTGTGGCAATAAAGGCCGCAATAATAAACAGCATGGGCAGCACGAACTCAGGCGCAATCATCGATAGTCCCAACTGCACTGTTGCATCGACACTACCGATGGCACTGCTGACACTGGCAAAAGCACCAGCGAGCATAAAGACCATGAACATTAAGATCAAATTCGGGTGGCTAGCACCTTTCATAAAGGTATCAATCGCGTCATTGATCTTGCCGCGATAGAGCAAAATTGCCAATACAATTGCAGGAAGAGCAGCGACTGGGGCTTTCACTTGATAGAACGCAAACTCAGTTCCAATGATGGAATGGTAAATACCACTGCCCAAAAAAATGGTCAGAAAAACAATAAGCGGGAGCAGTGCAA
Source organism: Acinetobacter sp. YH12218 (assembly GCF_013417925.1). NCBI lineage: Bacteria > Pseudomonadati > Pseudomonadota > Gammaproteobacteria > Moraxellales > Moraxellaceae > Acinetobacter > Acinetobacter sp. YH12218. The sequence continues at coordinate 16,595 of NZ_VPDB01000017.1, read as the reverse complement.
ATGCCCGAGCAGGCACTTTCACTTGTGAATCGGAGGACATAGGAGATAAAAAAATAAAAGTATGCGGCTAGTATAAAGCAGGTTTTGCAATTTAAGGAAAATTAAAATGTAAATGCTAAGCCTGTTATTTTTAACATTTTTTTGATGATAAAATTAAGTTAATCTAAAACCTTATAATTTTGCCAGATCCTAAAATTAGGCATCTTTGATCATTGTGAAAAAAACTGAAATATCGGTAAATGATGCTTTCGGGTTGTTCTGGAAAATTATGTTTGCATGAGAAATGCCGACGGAGGATTGTATACCCTGTTCAATGGGTAAAAAATAGCGTTACAATGCGATGTCTTGTATTTCGACAAAACCCACATCATAGTTTTGATTCATTCAAGGAAAGTATAACCCTATGTCACGTTTAGCCACTCGATTTGGAACGCTTAAATCTCAACAGCGTAAGGCCTTGGTTTCTTATGTTATGGCTGGTGACCCTCATCCACAAGTAACGGTACCTTTGTTACATCAAATGGTTGAGGCAGGTGTAGATGTGATCGAATTGGGTCTTCCATTTTCAGACCCAATGGCGGATGGTCCTGTTATTGCACTTGCCGCTGAGCGTGCGCTTGCTGCAGGAACCAATACTCTAGATGCCTTGAACATGGTGAAAGAGTTCCGTAAAAACGATACAGAAACACCAGTAGTACTGATGGGCTATTTAAACCCTGTTGAAGTAATCGGCTATGAAAAGTTTGTTGCCTATGCACATGAATGCGGTGTAGATGGCGTGCTCTTGGTGGACCTTCCACCAGAAGAAGCAAAAGATCTAGATGCAGTATTGAAAAAATACGACATGGATCAAATCTTCTTACTTGCGCCAACATCCACTGACGAACGTATTCAGCATGTGGTGAAACAAGCTAGTGGATTTATCTACTATGTTTCTTTGAAAGGTGTGACAGGTGCAGCGACTTTAGACGTTGCTGAAGCTGCGGCACGTATTCAAAAAATCAAATCGTATACTCAGGTACCTGTCGGCGTTGGCTTTGGTATCAGTGATGCAGCATCGGCGAAAGCCATGGGTGTTGCTGCGGATGCGGTGATTGTAGGTAGTGCTTTTGTTAAACAATTTGCAAACTTAGCGCCAGAACAAGCTGTAATCGAAACAGTGAATAAAGTGAAGGAGCTTCGAGCTGCGCTCGATGAGTTAGTATGAGTCAAGACGCAAAAACAGGCAAAATTCTGAGTGCATCTACGCCATGGACAGAGCGTGCGGTACCAGGTATTCATGTACCTGATGAACAGCAAGCATTAAAGGCGACATTTACTGAGCCGACGATTGAATGTCCTGAGTGTCATGCACTTGTGACTCGTACTGCAATGTCATTTAATGCCTACGTTTGTCCGCAGTGTGATGAACACTTGCGAATGAAAGCGCGTGATCGTTTGAACTGGTTCTTTGACCAAGTACAAAAAGAATTGGGTCAAGAATTTAAAGCCAAAGATCCACTTAAATTTGTAGATAGCAAAGCGTATCCAGACCGTATGTCTGAAGCGCAGAAAAAAACCGGTGAAACAGAAGCTTTAGTGGTGATGCAAGGAACGCTGAAAGGCATTCCAATGATTGCGACCGCTTTCGAATTTGATTTCATGGGCGGTTCAATGGGCACTGTGGTTGGTGACCGTTTTGTTCAAGCGGCTGAACTTGCAATTAAATTCAAACAACCACTTATTTGCTTCGCTGCCTCTGGTGGTGCGCGTATGCAAGAAGGCATGTTGTCACTCATGCAAATGGCGCGTACTTCTGCTGCCATCCAAAAAATGAAAGATGCAGGCTTGCCTTATCTAGTGGTATTGACACATCCAGTTTACGGCGGTGTAACGGCATCTCTTGCAATGTTAGGTGATGTGCATTTGGCTGAACCAAAAGCAATGATTGGTTTCGCAGGTAAACGCGTTATTGAGCAAACTGTGCGTGAAAAATTGGAAGAACCGTTCCAACGTGCAGAATACTTGCTTGATCATGGTGTAGTCGATCAAATTGTCCACCGTCATGCATTACGTGATACAGTTTATCGTATTGTAGCGAAATTGATGAACTTGCCTTGAACACAGCACCATTTGCATCTGATTCTTTAAGTACATGGCTCGATTATTGGAGCCATGTTCATGTTACGGGTATTGATTTGGGTCTGGAACGGGTGATTCCTGTTGCGGAACGACTCGGTGTAACCCAGCCTGATGCGAAAGTGCTGACGGTCGCGGGAACAAACGGTAAAGGTTCAACCACGACCACTTTGGCTGCGATTTTAAATGCCCAAGGGTATAACGTGGGGCTATACCAATCACCGCATATCTATCGATTCAATGAACGTGTAAAGCTTCAAGGTGTTGAAGTGGCCGACCAAATCCTGATTGATGCTTTTGTAGCCGTTGATCAGGCGCGTCGTGAATGTGAATTAAGTTTATCTTTTTTTGAAGCGACCACTTTGGCCGCTTTTGTTATTTTTAAACAGCAACATTGCGATGTATGGGTACTTGAAGTAGGCCTAGGTGGTCGACTTGATGTGGTCAATGTTGTCGATCCAGATGTTGCAGTGATTACCAATATTGGTTTAGACCATACCGATTGGTTGGGCGACACCATTGAAAAAATTGCTTTTGAGAAAGCAGGGATTATTCGTCCGAATATTCCCGTAATTTTTGGTGGGCAGCAAGTTTTGCCTGAAGCCATTCGTCAAAAAGCAGAAGATTGCCAAGCCGCTTTACATGTACTCAATCGTGATTATTTTTATCAGTACAGTGATGACGGACAATCTTGGATGTTTGCCTCATCAGGTTCAACCTTAAAACTCCCCGTGGGTTCTTTGGCACTCGAAAATATCTCTACGGCTGTAGCAGCAATATTGGCCAGTGGTTTGGTGGTCTCTCAGCAGTCGATCGCTCAGGGGATTATCAATGCCAAGTTACAAGGTCGTTTTGAAGTTAGAGAAATTGCAGGAAAAACGGTGATTTTCGATGCGGGACATAACCCGCATGGTGTTGAATTTTTGTTAAAGCAATTGCGAAATTTCCTCCAGTACAATAAACAATACACAGAAGTGATCAGCGTTTTCTCCATGCTGACTGATAAAGACATAAATTCTGTCGTTAACTTATTGAAAGATACGGTAAGAATGTGGAAAATTGCACAATTAAATGTGCCACGTGCGGCATCTATCACACAATTGGATAGCGCACTGCAGCATCAAGTCGTAGAACATTATGACAATGTGCAATTAGCTTTTAAGTCCGCGCTGGAAGAAACAAAGAATAATCAGCTGATTCTGGTATGTGGTTCATTTCATACCTTAGAAGCGGTATGGGAGTATCTGGAAGAATGTCAATGAATAACAAACAACGCTGGATGGGTGGTGTTGTTTTATTAGGTGGTGGTGTACTGCTGGCTGCACTTTTACTTAAAGGCAAAGAAGAAATACATCAAAATCAAAGCCAAACCCCTGAAATGGCTCAAGTTGAGCAACAAGGTCAGGGTGCGGGTAAAATGTCATCATTGACTGTTGATGTTGAAACTGAAAAGCGTTTGCTCGAAGAACAACGACGTACCCGTGAAAAATCGGTTGCGGAGCAAGAAGCACGTGCAGCAGAATTTTTAGCGATGCAACAACAAGCGGAAGCGGATGCAGCACGTAAAGCAGCAGAAGAATATGCAGCTTTAAACGCACATCGTTCAGCTCAACAAAGTTCGGATAATATTCCGCCCGAATTGGTTGAAGATGAAAAAGCCAAGCAAAAGCGTTTAGCTGAGGATAAGTTGGCGGCTCAAAAAAAGTTAGAGACTCAGTCGGCGCAGCAAAAGGCTGATCAGGCACGTATCGCAGCAGATAAACAAAAAGCCGAAGCAAAACGTAAAGCGGATGCTCAAAAAGAAGCTGAACGTAAAGCACATGCTGAAGCTGAGAAAAAAGCAGCAGATAAGAAAGCAGCCGAAGCGAAGCAACAAGCTGAAGAAAAGCGTAAAGCCGAAGAAAAACACAAGGCAGAAGAAAAGCGTAAAGCCGAAGAAAAACACAAGGCAGAAGAAAAGCGTAAAGCCGAAGCCAAGAAAAAAGCTGAAGCTGAAAAAGCACGTGATCTGTTGGAAAATGGCGATAAGCAATGGATGGTACAAGTTGCTCTAGCTGCCAATGAAGCCAATGCAGATGCCGTCGCTGCAAAATTACGTGCAAAAGGCTATAAAGTGACGAAGAGTCCTACATCTAAAGGCATTCGTATTATGGTTGGCCCTTCGAAGGACCGTGATGCTGCGGACGCAACACGTAAAAAGATCAATTCAGATGCAAGTTTGAATATGAAATCGGCTTGGGTGATTGATTGGGTACCTCTCGATAAACGCTAAGTTTATTTGAGAAATGACCTTTAATAAGATGGATTCAGTAGTTGCTGCTGAATCCATTTTACATTTTCAGGGCTGAATAATCGGTCTATATTTTTCCAAATAGGGTGGAAGCCATAGCCACCTTGTTTCATTTCACGCTTTGCTTCCTCAATGGACCAATGCTGAAAAATAATACGGTACATTGCCACACTCGCGCCTGTAAGGTCTGAGCCGTGGTAGCAATGGATTAACACTTTTTGCTGCTGTTGTTTAGCCACTTTTATAGTTTTCATCACCGCCAGTAAATCTTCACGATCGATTTGCCACGTGTGTATCGGAATATGTACAAAATTAATCTTTTGCATATCAATAGCATTTTTTAAGCGTTCTGGGTCATGGTGCCGTGAACGTAAATTTATGATCACACCGATTTGCTGTTCTCGTAGAACAGGGGCGAGATCTGTATCAGGTTGTTCACTGCGAAATAGCGTTGGGCTGATTTGATAAAAATTATGCTGTTGATGAACGACTTTCCCCCAATGCTGAGGACGTTCATTTAACGGTAATGGATTTGATGTCATGCAACCCGTGAAGCTAGCACTGAGTAGGATCATTGGCAGGATTTTAGCGGTCATAGTTTGTGTTCTGATATCGAGCGAGTTCGAAAGGGTCATGTGCGCAGATGAGATCGATGTCCGGATGCTGCGCTAACTGCTGAATCTTATGAAGTGTGTGCAGTCGCTGTGTATTGTCGGTGGCAAATAAATGCTCAAGCTGATTTAAGGCCCGCGAATGAAAATTTGGATTTAATTGATGCTGTGAGTAATAAGCATCGCCACAATATAACAACCAGCGCTGGTTATTTTTAATCGCAATACCGGCATGACCCGCGGTATGTCCCAAAAGTGGGAGCATTAAAATATCCTCTTGAAAAATAGATAGTCCCGTAGTGTGCTCTAAGTTAAACCATGCTTGCGTCCCGATGTTTTCGATAAAGTTCCAATAACGATGCTGTTGGAACTGCTGTGGTCGATAGCGCAGTCGTGATTTAAGGTTGTGAAGATTTTGAGTGGCGTTATATTCACTGGCTAAGACATGCACGGTCGCCTGCGGAAAATCTGATATCCCGCCAGCATGATCAAAATCTAGGTGTGACAACAAAATGTGTTGAACATCTTGAGCCCTATAGCCTAATTTTTGAATTTGATGAATCGCACTTAGTTGCGGATTAAATTTGATCTGCGCTGTGCGTGAAATAAACCGACCTAAACGATTTTGTGGATGTATATAATCTTGTAAGCCCAGTCCTGTATCGACTAAGACGAGCCCTTTATCTGTTTCAATGAGCAGGCAATGACAGACCAAATGTGCGCGAAAGCCTTTCTGTCCAAATAAAGGGGCACACGTTGGACAAAAACTACCACAATGTAAATGATGAATTTGATGAATCACGGTTTGTTGTTTTCAAGTTTTTCTTAGTTATAACGGAATTGTGATGTTTAACCAATCTAATCCCAGAGAGGAATTTGTAATCAAAAAAAAGCTCATCCGAAGATGAGCAGGTTGGAGAATGCCAGAACGGGCTCATCATTCGTTCTGAGGGGAAAACTATATTAACTATGGTTATGATTCTGAGTTGGGTCAGGTGCTGCACTTAAAAATAGTTAAATTTGTACCTTCGCTTTGGTCACTCACAGCAGAGCTTCTTATCTTGCGCTCGGACAGCGTAATGCTCCGTTTTATCCTCACTTAGGTTGAGGCGTTAAACGAAGGTAAGGCGTAACTGCGTTATATCCTTGAGGAAAGCGTTGTTTGATTTCCTCTTCATCTTTTAATGACGGCACAATCACCACATCTTCACCTTGTTGCCAGTTGGCCGGTGTTGCAACTTTATGGTTGTCTGTCAGTTGCAAAGAATCAATGACACGTAAAATTTCATGGAAGTTACGCCCTGTAGATGCAGGATAAGTAATGATTAAACGGACTTTTTTATTTGGATCGATGATCACCAAAGAGCGAACAGTTAATGTTTCGCTGGCATTGGGGTGAATGAAATCATAGAGGGTGGACACTTTACGGTCTTTGTCTGCAATGATCGGGAAGTTCACCGTGGTATTTTGAGTATTATTAATGTCATTAATCCAACCATGATGCGACTCAACATCATCAACAGACAGGGCAATGGCCTTGACACCACGTTTGCTAAATTCATCTTTTAGTTTTGCGGTAAATCCAAGTTCTGTGGTGCAGACTGGGGTGTAATCGGCTGGATGCGAAAATAAAATGCCCCAACTGTCACCTAAAAAGTCATAAAAATGAATGCTGCCTTCGCTTGAGTCTTGAGTAAAGTCTGGTGCAGTATCACCTAAACGAATCGTCATGGAATATCCCCGTATTTATTGAATTTGTTTAACTCAAAAATAAATATGAAGGATTTTTTTTATGATTAAAAATAGTGTTTTTTCATTTCTTTATGAATATATTTCATATAAAACAGTTTTATTGGGGGATAAATGCGAAATATCTCACGACAGAGTCACTATGTTGTCTGCAGAAAATTTGTTACATTAGCTTGCCTTAAGTCTCCGGGGCTAGAACCCGAGCGCAGAATATTTAAGGGGATTTTTGTGCAAAACCCTTGTACTTCGAATTTCTAGCACCATAATAACGACTAAGAAAATATATTCATTTGACAAGCAAGATTTAGAGAGTCTATTCATGTTGGCAAGTCTGATCGGAGGAATCTTCGGTACCAAAAATGAGCGCGAACTCAAACGCATGCGTAAAATCGTAGAGAAGATAAATGCGCTCGAGCCGACGATATCTGTTCTAAGCGATGCAGACTTATCTGCAAAAACTGAAGAATTCAAAGAACGTTATAAAAAAGGCGACAGCCTTGATAAATTATTACCTGAAGCGTTTGCTGTTTGTCGTGAAGCTGCAAAGCGTGTCATGGGCATGCGTCATTATGACGTACAGCTGATTGGTGGTATTACTTTACATGAAGGTAAGATCGCAGAGATGCGTACCGGTGAAGGTAAAACCCTCATGGGAACGCTTGCTTGTTACCTCAATGCGATTAGTGGTGAAGGTGTTCACGTGATTACGGTGAACGACTATCTCGCACAGCGTGATGCTGAATTAAACCGTCCATTATTCGAATTTTTAGGTTTAAGCATTGGGATTATTTACTCAATGCAAGACCCAACTGAAAAAGCTCAAGCGTATCGAGCTGACATTACTTACGGTACCAACAACGAATTCGGTTTCGATTACTTGCGTGACAACATGGTGTTTTCTGCTGCTGAGAAAAAACAGCGCAGCTTAACCTATGCCATCATCGATGAGGTCGATTCGATCCTGATTGATGAAGCGCGTACACCGTTGATCATTTCTGGTCAATCAGAAGACTCATCTCAGTTGTATGCTGCAATTAACAGCATCCCACCAAAACTTCATGCACAAAAAGAAGAGAAGGTACCAGATGGTGGTCACTTCTGGATTGACGAAAAACAGCGCTCTGTAGAAATGACCGAAGTCGGTTATGAAACTGTTGAAGCTGAATTGATTCAAATGGGCTTGCTTGCTGAAGGTGAAAGTTTATATTCATCTGCTAATTTAAACTTGGTACACCATGTTTCTGCGGCCATTCGTGCGCATTACCTATACCAACGCAACGTGCATTACATCATCCACGAAGGTGAAGTGATCATTGTCGATGAAAACACTGGTCGTACCATGCCGGGTCGCCGTTGGTCAGAAGGTTTGCATCAAGCAGTGGAAGCAAAAGAAGGTTTGGAAATTCAACCTGAAAACCAAACTTTAGCAACTACAACATTCCAGAACTATTTCCGTCTATACAAAAAATTATCAGGGATGACGGGTACTGCAGATACTGAAGCTGCAGAGATGAAAGAAATTTATGGCTTGGATGTTGTACTTATTCCAACCCATCGCCCGATGATTCGTAATGACCAAAACGATTTAATTTATTTAAATCGTGAAGGTAAATACAACGCCATCATTCAAGAAATTCAACGTGTTCATGAAGCGGGTGTTGCACCGATCCTGATTGGTACAGCAACCATTGAAGCCTCTGAAATTTTATCAGATAAGCTGAAAGAAGCTGGTATTCAACATGAAGTACTCAATGCGAAACAACATGAGCGTGAAGCGGATATTATTGCGCAAGCGGGTTCACCTCGTGCAGTAACCATTGCGACTAACATGGCTGGTCGTGGTACTGATATTCTGTTAGGTGGTAACTGGAAAGCGTTGCTGGCGAAGATTGAAGAGCCGACTGAAGCAGATGAAGCACGTTTGAAAGCAGAGTGGGAACAAAATCATGAAATGGTGCTGAACTCTGGTGGTTTACACATCATTGGTTCAGAACGTCATGAATCTCGTCGTATCGATAACCAGTTACGTGGTCGTGCGGGCCGTCAAGGTGACCCAGGTGTATCACGTTTCTACTTGTCGCTTGAAGATGACTTGATGCGTATCTTCGCGGGTGATCGCGTAGTTGCAATGATGCGTGCCATGGGTCTGAAAGAAGATGAAGCCATTGAGCATAAAATGGTGTCACGCTCGATTGAAAATGCACAACGTAAAGTTGAAGCACGTAACTTCGATATTCGTAAAAATCTATTGAAATACGATGACGTAAACAACGAACAACGTAAGATTATTTACTCTCAACGTGATGAAATTCTTGAAGAAGCATCATTGCAAGATTACATCGAAACGATGATTCACGATGTGACTAAAGGCATGATCGAAGTATATATTCCACCCGAGTCTATTCACGATCAGTGGGATATTGAAGGTCTTGAAAAAGCACTTCGTGAAGATCTATCGATTGAACTGCCAATTTCACAGTGGCTAGAGCAAGATCGTCGTTTAGATGAAGAAGCTTTGGTTGAACGTATTACTGATGAAGTTCTTCAGCACTACCGCTCACGTCGTACGCAAATGGGTGACGAAACAGCTGCAATGCTAGAACGTCACTTTATGCTGAATTCATTGGACCGCCATTGGAAAGAGCATTTGGCAGCGATGGATTACTTACGTCAAGGGATTCATTTACGTGGTTATGCGCAGAAAAATCCTGAGCAAGAATACAAAAAAGAAGCCTTTAACTTATTTGTAAACATGCTTGCGGTGATTAAGTCAGATGTCGTGACAGATTTATCTCGTATTCATGTACCAACAGCCGAAGAACTTGCAGAAATGGAAGCTCAAAAACAGGCTCAAGCAGAATCAATGAATCTTCAATTGTCACACAATGACTTTGATAATTTATTGGCTGAAGCTAATGGTGATGACATTATCGATGCGCAATATACACCTGCAGAGCAAGTGATTGTGCCACCGGAAAGCCGTAACTCACCGTGCCCATGTGGTTCAGGTCTGAAATATAAACAGTGTCACGGTAAAATCTAAACGACATTGCTTAATTTCAAATAAATCAGAGCCTTCGCGCTCTGATTTTTAATTTACACTGCTGATCTGACCTGAATAGTATTTGCAGTTCAGCAGATTAAATGTTATTTAGTTTCTATCAATAACCGTAAGACGGAAAAGACAATGAAAAAAGTACTAAAACCGTTCATGATTGCTGCTTTGGCTTTGCCAACTTTTGCCTTTGCAAACGCTCCTCAGACGACTTCTGTCGAGAAAGTTCAACAAGCAGTTGGTCCAACAACAACTCAAGTACAGGTTGGTACTGACGGTCAAGTGACTGTAGCAAGCCCGCGTACGGGTATTCGCTATACCTTTGCCAATCCAAATCGTCCGATCGTATTGCAAACTGCGAAAATTGCAGCAGCCAATGCGGCGAATGCTGACCGTATTGTGGCTGAAAACCCAGCACTTTCTGCTGCGAGTCAACAAAAAGCGAAACAAGTGCTTCTTGATGAAGCAACTCAGCTGGCGCGTAACTAATTTACGACGAACAGTGGTAAAGACCAGTCGGAAGACTGGTTTTTTTATGTGCAAAAGAAATCCACAATAAAATTACAGCAAAACCGTGCTTCTGCTCGATTTTTTATAGTTTTTGCACTAAGCTGTATTTTTTATAACTCATATAGTTGGACGTTGAAAAATGGCAGTTGGTGACGTATCTATGCCACAGATGCATGTGGTGAAAGGTGTAAAAATCGGTTCGGCTGAAGCGTATGTGCGCTATCAGAACCGACGTGACCTTGTCATTTTTGAATTTGCTGAAGGTTCTAATGTTGCAGGCGTTTTTACTCAAAATGCATTTTGTGCAGCGCCGGTTCATATTTCGAAAGCGCACTTATTAGCAGGTAATCCACGTTATTTAGTGATTAACACCGGAAATGCCAATGCAGGTACTGGCAAAATCGGTATGGCAAATGCTGAAGCGACATGTGCGAAACTGGCGGAACTGGCAGGTGTTCAAAATACAGAAGTCCTTCCTTTTTCAACGGGTGTAATTGGCGAGCAATTACCTATTGATCGTTTGGTTCAAGGCTTGCAACCCGCATTAGATAGTTTACAAGAAGATGCTTGGTTGGATGCGGCAACAGGCATTATGACCACAGATACCACACCTAAAGGTGCATCTGAGCAGTTTGAGCTAGATGGGGTTCTGTATACCATGACTGGTATTTCTAAAGGTGCAGGCATGATTCGTCCAAATATGGCGACCATGTTGAGTTATGTAGCAACTGATGCACCCATTAGTCGTGAGTTAGTGCAACAACTTTTGAAAACCACAGTTAACCTGTCGTTTAACCGTATTACGGTGGATGGTGATACCTCAACGAATGACTCATGTATTTTGATTGCAACGGGTCAAGCTGGTGGCGTAGAAATTACTTCAGAAACAGATTCACGTTATGCTGCTGTTTTAGACGTGTTAACACGTGTGATGAAACGTCTTGCACAGCTCATTGTTCGTGATGGTGAAGGTGCGACGAAGTTTATTACTGTGGCGGTAGAAGGCGGTGCAGATACTCAAGAATGTTGTGATATTGCTTATAGCATTGCACATTCACCGTTGGTTAAAACTGCAATCTTCGCATCAGATCCAAACTGGGGTCGTATTTTGGCAGCAATTGGTTATGCCGGTGTGCCAAACTTAGATGTTGAAAAAATTCAGGTCTGGTTGGGTGATGTTCAAATCTGTAAAGATGGTGGCGCAGCAGCAGATTATACCGAAGCAGCAGGGGCTGCGGAGATGGAAAAATCTGAAATCACGATCCGTGTAGATTTAGGGCGTGGCAGTGCTCAAGATACTGTGTATACCTGTGATCTGTCGTATGACTATGTCAAGATTAATGCAGATTATCGTTCATAAGATATTTGATGTTTTTGAAAAGCCTCCGTTGTGAGGCTTTTTTATAAGTGGAACTTTTTAATGACCGGTAAAAAATAGCCAAGTGCCATATTTATGGGTCAGTTGTGAAGCACCTGTGTAGTAGCAGGCATTAAGGGTAGAGAAGACGTTGTGATGAATAATGCAAACAACTTAATTGCAAATGAAGCAAAATCAATTGTACAAGCGCATTTGGATCGTTTGGGCGATGTTAAAGAGCATCACTTAACGGAAGCTGCAAAGCTTGAAAAGTTTGAATTAATTAAAGCGGAACTCAAAAAACGTAACGCTGTCCTTGTTGCACACTATTACTGTGATCCTGAAGTGCAGGAACTAGCAGAACTGACAGGTGGGTGCGTTTCGGATTCACTTGAAATGGCACGTTTTGGTCGGGATCATGAAGCAACGACGTTGGTGGTTGCAGGGGTGAAATTCATGGGGGAGACCTCGAAGATTTTATCTCCTGAAAAAACCGTACTGATGCCTACTCTAGAGGCAACATGCTCACTTGATTTGGGCTGTCCGGTCGATGAATTTACTAAATTTTGCGATGCACATCCGGATTATACAGTTGTAGTATATGCCAATACCTCGGCAGCAGTGAAAGCGCGTGCAGATTGGGTGGTCACCTCGAGCTGTGCAGTTGAAATTGTTGAGCATTTAGATAGTTTAGGTGAAAAAATTATTTGGGCACCCGATCAGCATCTCGGTCGTTATATTCAAAAGAAAACCGGTGCAGACATGTTGCTATGGGATGGGGCATGTATTGTTCATGAAGAATTCCGTGCGCGTGGTATTGCCAATATGAAAGCGTTGTATCCTGATGCAGCAGTTTTGGTGCATCCAGAGTCACCAGAATCTGTGGTGGATATTGCAGATGCCGTCGGTAGCACCTCGCAATTGATCAAGGCTGCACAAACCTTGCCACACGAACGTTTAATCGTGGCAACAGATCGTGGTATTTTTTATAAAATGCAGCAAGCTGTACCAAATAAAATTCTCATCGAAGCACCGACGGCAGGTGAGGGAGCGACTTGTCGTTCATGTGCGCATTGCCCTTGGATGGCGATGAATGAATTGGATGGCATTCTGGAAGTTTTACAAAAAGGCGATCAGGAAATTTTTGTAGATCCGGCATTGGCTGAGCGTGCTAAATTGCCTTTAGATCGGATGTTGAATTTCAGTGCCAGTTTAAAACGTTAATTTTTGCTTGAAAAATGATTAAAGTGCTTGATAAATAATCGCTTGAAATGATTTTTTATGTTTTTTTGAAGATAGGTGTTGACGTTAATCAACGTCACGCCTAGAATGCACACCGTACCGCACGATATGCGATACAGCGAAAGCTGAGATGAAACGGAGCATAGCACAGCCTGGTAGTGCACCTGGTTTGGGACCAGGGGGTCGTAGGTTCGAATCCTACTGCTCCGACCAATTTCTCAAGGCAAAAATCGCGTGATAGTCTATGTCATCGGTAATGCGCCTGTAGCTCAGTTGGATAGAGCATCCGCCTTCTAAGCGGATGGTCACAGGTTCGAATCCTGTCAGGCGCGCCATTATAATGGTGTTCTGATACTAGAATCTGAAACTTGTTGTGATGGTGGATGTAGCTCAGTTGGTAGAGCCCCGGATTGTGATTCCGGTTGTCGTGGGTTCGAATCCCATCATTCACCCCAATTCGGAGCATAGCACAGCCTGGTAGTGCACCTGGTTTGGGACCAGGGGGTCGTAGGTTCGAATCCTACTGCTCCGACCATTTTCTCAAAGAAAACGGTCGATAAAAGATACCGCATACAGCGGTTTTTTTATGCCTGTAATTTAAAATGCGTTATATTGGTTATTCACAAGCAAGAACATGATGGTGGATGTAGCTCAGTTGGTAGAGCCCCGGATTGTGATTCCGGTTGTCGTGGGTTCGAATCCCATCATTCACCCCAACTTTTAAAGTTGAAAGCGGAGCATAGCACAGCCTGGTAGTGCACCTGGTTTGGGACCAGGGGGTCGTAGGTTCGAATCCTACTGCTCCGACCATTTATCTCAAAAGCAATACTATGAAAAAGATGCCGCATTTAGCGGTTTTTTTATGCCTGAAATTTATAAAAAATAAAAAAGCCACCTGAAGGTGGCTTTTCCAAATTCCGCTATTTAGGGGATGATGGTGACATTTACACGACGGTTGATGGCACGATTTGTTTCGGTGTCATTGGAAACCATCGGCTGTTCAGCACCACGGCCAATAATTTGAATATTTGAACTGTTATAACCTTGCTTTAAAAAGACGTTTGCGACGCTTTGCGCACGTTTTTCTGACAGTTGTTGGTTGTAATTGGCTTGTCCAACATTATCCGTATGACCAATAAACTTAATTTTATTTAGGTCATATTTAATCAGTTGAGTGGCGAGTGTATTTAACTTGCCTTGTTGGTGAGGTTGTATTTGATAATCATCAAAACCAAATAAAAGTCGTTCTGGTAGGGCAAGTGTCCAACCATCATTGGTCAAGACAAAACCTTCTTTTTTAAGCATACGTGCTTGTTTATAGCTTAAGTTACCTAAACTCATGCAGGCTGTCATAGTGGCCGTGAATGCAAGTATAAATAAAACTTTAAATGCGTTCTTTAACATAGCAAATCCTATGAGTTGGGCGTTGTGGTGCAATGCACCAATGATTATTCGAAAGTTTAGCATCATACATGGCGCGATCCGCATCTGCGATTAGATCTTCTGGCGATTTCGCATTTTGGATCAGTGCCACACCAATATTAGCTTGTAATGCAATATTATGTTGCTCATAAACAAATGTGGAACCATAGCATTCATGTATTTTGTGACAAAAGACTTCGAGTTCTGTCAGGAAATTTAAACGATTGATAATAATTGCAAATTCATCACCACCGAGTCGCGCAACGAAAGCATTATCTGGCAGTGCTTGTTTTAAACAATATGATGAGGCACGCAGTACTGCATCCCCAGCTAAGTGACCATATTGGTCATTCACATGTTTAAAGTTTTCAATATCGACAAAGAACACAGCAGCGTTCGCTTGTAAGTCAAATAGCTCAAACAGCTTTTCATAAAAATAATTGCGATTTGGTAATTGGGTTAATGCATCATGACGTGCTAGATGAATTAGCTTGTCATTTTCTGAAATTAAGTTTTTATTTGACTGTTCAATTTCACTAAGTAAACCATTAAAGGCGGTACTGAGTGCGTGTAATTCTTGAATATCAGAGTTTGAAACCCGCATTTTATAATCTTTCTTAATACTAATGGTTTGAGCTGATTCAACAATAGAGCGAACGGATTGCATTAAGTATTGATAAACAGAGTTCACCGACCAAAACACAGTAGCCAATAAAAGAATAAAACCTAAAAATAAACCCAGCAAAATTTTATGGAAGAAACTAACTAAATCTGAAGAGTTTCCATATACGATCAGTTCGCCATAACTTTTCTGATCATGATGGATATCTAAACGAATCGGTTGGCTAAAAAAGAAATAATCCAAAATCGCTTGGCTGGAAAATGTTGAAATTTCTTGTTGCTCGGCATGAGCAAGCGATGCATTTTGATGGTTTGTAATTTCAATAGAGCGAATAGGATACAGTTGGGTGTATTCATTTAAAATTTGACGCATCGTTGTTTGGTCATTAAAGACCACAGCAGGTTGAACGCGTTCGTTTATCGCGTTCGATAAAATCGTTAAGCTGTTTTTTGCATATGTATGCATGGTATAGGTGGAAATCACCAAAAAAATCGCAGAACAAATCGTAAAAGTTAAAGCAAAGATGGTGAGCTGCGAACGTGTAAATAATTGGTGTAATGTAATTGGGTTATAGAGTTGTTTCATTCAGCTGACTCCGATGACTTCGCCAGTAATAAAACGCGTGGATCAATATGTATTTGTGACTGCGTTAGACTTTCCATATTAATTTTAAACGAATAACTCTGATTTTTTTTATACAAACAGAATGCACTGCCGGACTCACACTCACTATTGTTACTGCTTAGAGAGAGGGCGGGGAAATTGACATGGCTGTTTAAAATGTTTTGTTCTTCTTTTGCTGTTAGGTTGGAAAAAAATAAAACTTGGCAATGACTGGATTTGATGTCATTCACATTGATGGCTGTAATTTTATAAGTGCTGTGGGTTGGCGCAAGTTTTTTAAAATCATTGACTAAACTTGAATTATTAATCACGCAAAATTTTGGTGAAGTGGTTTCCCACTTGGCATAACTCAAAATAGAGAAAGTGGTTGTGAAAATATTTGCTGTGGGAGCTGCATATAATAAGGGTGAAATGGAGCACGCCATTATTAAATAGGCAGTTTTTTTAAAAACAACCATACGAAATCAAAAATGTCTTAAATTAAATGGAATGAAAATTGGGTGCATATACGTTTTATTATATGAAATAGGGCGTATATAGCCCAATAATAATACAAAAGAATGTTTATGTGTTTAAAAAAGCGACATGCGTAAAATAAATCATAAAAAGGGTGTTGCAACGAATGTGAAATGCTGTAGAATGCACATCCATCGGCGGTGATGAAGATTAAAACTTCTGATAAAACAATGACTTGGTTGAATTGATTAAGTTGGGTTTTAGAAAAAAAGTTTAAAAATAATTTGAATTACCGGTTGACTCTTTAGAAATAAAGAGTAATATAGCCGACCTAGCTTGTTGGTGACGAACCAGCAAGAAGATCATTAAGAGATTATGAAGAACAACTTGTGTGGATTTTTACTGATTGATTGATCGAAATTATTTTCATTGATTGATGGTAGAAATTACTCGAAGTTTATTTGAGCAAATTTTTGTCAGTAATTGATGAGCCAAGATTGGTACACTATATGTACTATTGATTTTAAACTGAAGAGTTT
>NZ_VPDB01000003.1:0-63678 GCF_013417925.1 Acinetobacter sp. YH12218 | reverse complement strand
GTCATGAGAAAGCCCATATAAATGGGTAGAGTACAAGTTGCTGTAGAAGCATTTTTAATTCGTCTGATCACAGATACTTTATAAAGTATTTTAATACTTTTTTGAATCCGTCAATGCGTAAGTCCTATAAATCCTACTGAAAACATTTTTTATGCATGATTTCATGATAAATATGATGTCGGTGACTTGAAAATTTCAAATAACCCTCGATTTATTAACTATGAAACCAACCCAATATCAATTGTGCATATGAAAAAACAAAATAGCCCTGAAATTATCACTATTGAAGATCAAACTTTTGGTAGTCATGTTGAACATTGGAATTTGCTTACAGGCAACCCGACAACGGATGTACCAGTTTGGCTGGGTCAGGCATTGGATGCACCCATTATGCCGATGGGCTTATGCGCACAAGAATCTGATATGGATCAAAGTACCTGGCTGATTCAAGGTCCATCACAAGCATCGATTCAACTGTGCCAAGTGATTGCGGTAGAAAATAATAAACCTAAAGCCGTTAAAACTGCATTTCCAAGTTTTGATAGCCCATATAAAACCAAAGCCACCATTGAACGTATTATTACCTGTAAATCCAATACACAAGCTGTGCTTTGCCTCGACTTAGGCGCAAATACCAGTGTGTATGCTTTTGATAGTTTATATAGCGTCAATCACGACCAATATGAAAAAGATGCAAGCTACAGTGTGCAACTCAATGCTTGGGCCTATGAACTCGAAGCTGTCGCTGAACATGAACAGCTTGTCGTTGATGATCCTGCATCGATTAAACATCATCGTGCTTTAAACGATATCTTGGCAGCAAATAATGGTGTTGCCCCTGCAGATTTACACGAACAAATTAAAGCATGGCAACCAAAGTCTGAAGATGACAAAGCGCCAGTGACCGTCGATTTTTCTAAAATGGTTGCATACCTATATGGTGAAAATCTTGGCCAAGAAGACGAAGCATGGTTCCAAGGGCATATTGTTGGCAAAACCGCCATGCAATTTAAAGAGCAAGACTACACGCTGTATGATGTGACCTTAATCCACGAAGAAAACCAAGAAGCGGTGATTGTTCGTGTTGCAACACGAAATCCGGCGCATAAAGATTTCAATGTTGGGCAATATATTCGTGGCAACCTGTGGATACAAGCCAATATTTACGCGAAATCTGCCTAATTTGAATTCAAAAACCCTATTTCAAATAAAAAAAACCGCCTCAGTGCGGTTTTTTTATTTCTCGCTAATCATGTGTATTCGCTGAATATTTAAATGATTGATTATTTCTTATCCACAAGCCAGTCAATATATTCTATTTTTAAATTCAAATTAAAATAACTTATCCACAATATTAAATTCAAAATAATGCTGCTAAATAAATCCATCTGCAAAGGATAAAATATAAAAATCTAATATAAATAAATAAGATAGGAAATTTATGAAACTAAATTTAACAATTCAATTGCTCATTTTTAAATAAACTAAATAGTTTAGTAAGTTTATGGCAGATAGTACTTTATTTAATCAAATAATTATGTTAAAAATGCGTTTAAGAAATAGTAATTAACGATAAATAGATCGGAAAGAATATCTATGAAAGTCGTGCAAGAAGAAAACTTATCGCAAGTTGACCATCACATGGAATCTCGATATCAAATCGAGCCAATGTCCTGCTTATTTTTTATGTTAGGTATGCTGATTTGTGCATACGTGTTACATACTTTTATTTTTTAATCTATTCAATAAAAAAAACCGGCAAATGCCGGTTTTTTTTATGCCTTTAGGATTATGCGTTGCGTTTTGCAAAGTCATCCATAAAGTTAACGAGTGCTTGAACGCCTTCTAGCGGAACAGCATTATAAATACTTGCACGCATACCACCCACTGAACGGTGACCAGCTAAATTCAGTAAATGGTTTTCTTCAGCTTCTTTCAAGAATTGTTTTTCCAATTCTGGATTCGCCAAAGTAAATGGTACGTTCATGATTGAACGGAATTCTTTTGCAATTGGATTTGCATAAAAATCGCTTGAATCGATATAACCATAAAGCAATTCAGCTTTTGCCATATTCGCTTTATAAATTGCGTCTACACCGCCCTGCTCAAGTAACCATTCAAAAACGAGGCCAGATAAGTACCATGCATAAGTTGATGGTGTATTCACCATTGAACCATTTTTCGCTTGAGCTGAATATTTCAAGATACTTGGAATATCTGCTTTCGCTTGATCCAATAAATCATCACGAATAATCACTAAAGTTAAACCAGCCGGACCAATATTTTTCTGAGCGCCTGCATAGATTAAACCGAACTTAGAGACGTCTAATGGTGCAGATAAAATGCTTGATGAAAAATCGGCAACCAATGGCTTGTCTGTTTCAGGAATGTTGGCAAACTGAAGACCACCAATGGTTTCATTATCTGCATAATGCACATAAGCCGCATCATCAGATAAGTTCCAGGTGCTTTGATCAGTAATCGCAAGTTTACCGTCAATGCTCGTACCCGCTTCAACGACATTAATGTCGCCATAACGCTGTGCTTCTTTCAACGCTTTTTCAGACCAAATACCAGTGTGGATATAGTCTGCTTTGCTGTTTTTACCCAATAGGTTTAATGGGATCGCAGAGAATTGCAGTGATGCGCCACCTTGAAGGAATAACACTTTATAGTTGTCTGGAATATTCATCAGCTTACGAAGATCAGCTTCTGCTTTCTCTGCCACAGCGACATAGTCTTTACTACGGTGGCTCATTTCCATGATCGAAAGGCCTTTGCCTTGCCAGTCAAGCATTTCAGCTTGAGCTTTTTCTAAAACGGCAGTGGGTAATGCAGCAGGACCAGCACAGAAGTTGTACGCGCGCATGAGTTTTCCTTTCAAAGTGAAACACAATAAAATGATGGCATTTAACCATATCTGACGCGTGCTTGCAGTAGTTAAAGCTGAAAATATTCCAATGCTGTCTGACATTTGAAGTCAAATTTTCAATAAAGATCAAAATTAATTCTTCTTAATTCAAATTATTAGATTTACTGATATTTTTTATCCCTTGAATTGATGCTAATTTAAGGTCTTGATGTGCGAAAATGACGTGCGCTACAAAGATAAAATTTATTTACATATGTATATGAAACAATACAACAACTTAGTGAATTTACCCAACTTCATCACAATGACTATAATGAACCCATCCTAGCTGTGAGTGTGTTTTTATGCCTCTACCTCGAACAGATTATTCTATAAAAATTAAACATACATTTCGTTCAGGATTGCTGCTTGGCCTTGGTTGTTTGAGTGTTTTTTTTAGCCCGACAGTACTTGCGCAAAGTATCAGTTATAGCCAAGCAGAACAAAGTCTACTCACTAGTTCTTTTAGCACTCAGGCCAACCAAGCGCTACAACAATCTGCCGAACTTCAAGCTCAGGCCATTAAAGGCCTTGGTTTACCTCGTGTGGATTTAAACGTCCGTGCCTATACCTTTCATAATGAACTCGATATTCCTCTCGGCGCCTTAAAAAACAACTTAGAACAAACGCTGAGTAATGGCATTAATAATAAAATTGATGAAAGCTTACCGAGTGATTTGGCAGACCCATTAAAAGACAGTCTGCAACAGCCAATCCGTGATGGTGTCGGATTAATTCCAGATTCTTCCCAAGTGGTCTTAGATGATCAAGTGATCCGCCCTACCGTTTCCGTAATGATGCCGCTGTATACCGGTGGGTTAACGTCTAGCGCCAAGGAAATTGCCAATATCCAAGCCAAACGCAGCGCGATAAGCAGTGAACAACAACAAGATGTGCAACGTTTTGAATTAATCCAAGCCTACTTCAATGCTCAATTACAAAAAAAATTAGTCGAAAGCAGCCGCTTCAATTTAAATGCGATGCAACAACACTATGCCAATGCGCTCAAAATGGAACAACAGGGTTTTATTAGCAAAGGCCAGCGTATGCAATTTGAAGTGGCGAAGAATAATGCACTCAGAACTTTTCAAAATACTGAAGCGAATCTTCGCTCTAGCTTATTTAAGTTAAACAACTTAATGCAAAGCAGCCAAATTACTGATCTTTCAACGCCATTATTTATTAATCAGCAACACAATCAAAATATAACCGCCTTGCTGAAAAGTTATCAGGATCAGTCTAGTTTGGTGCGTAAAATGCAATTGGACAGTCAATTGGCTGGTGCTAATGTGAAAGCCCAAAGCGCAGCAAAAAAACCCAACGTCTTTGCATTTGGCGAATATAGTCTCGACGATAAACAAAACTGGATTGTTGGTGTTGCCGCTCGCTACAACTTATTTTCAGGTATTGATAAAAACAAATCCGTACAAGCTGCCGAACTTCAACGCTATGCATCTGAGTTAATGACTGAGCGTACCAAACAAGAAATTGAAAGCCTGATTTATAGCTCATTTAATGAAGTCACCAGCGCTCAACAAAGTCACCTGTTGTTGCAGCAAAACCTAAAAGCTGCTCAAGAAAATTTAAGAATCCAACAGCTTTCATTTAAGGAAGATATGGGAACAGCCACACAAGTCATTGATGCACAAAATGCACTGAGTGGGCTACAAAGTGAAATGGCGCTGAATGCTTATAAATACGTGATGTCACTCGCAACACTGCTACAAAGTCACGGGAGCATTGACCAGTTCCAAAGCTATATCAATCAATCACACACCGACTATATTCGCTAAGCTTAGCCGAGGGGAAAACATATGAATCAGGAACCAACTGATCACCAAGAAGATGCCTCTGCGAAAGGTGAAACATCCCAATCCAATGTCTCGAGTTCAGACGTTTCATCTACAGCAAATACTGCTGACGATACTCAAGAAAAAGTGGCGACTAATACCGATGGAGAGACGAAAAATAGCTCTGTGCAAAGTCGCAATAAAGCTGCATTGATCAAGTTCGGGATTGGCATTGTCTTGATACTACTTTTGGCATTGATCGCATTTGGTCTATGGAAAAGTTATCAGCCCAAACAGGTTGAATTACAAGGTCGAGTTGAGGCTGAAACCATCCACATTAGTACCAAAGTACCTAGCCGTATCGAAGAAATATATGTGCATGACGGTGAAAAAGTACAAGCGGGTCAAGCGCTGGTTCGTTTAACCAGTCCTGAAGTCGATGCAAAGAAACAACAGGCTTTAGCTGCACTCCAATCTGCCCAAGCACTGCAATCCACAGCTGAACGCGGCTCTCAACAAGAAAATATTGATAGTTTATATGCCAATTGGCAAAGTCTAAAAGCACAGCAACAATTGGCGCAAACCACCTACCAACGTGGTCAAAACCTCTATAAAGAAGGTGTCATTTCACGACAACGCCGTGATGAAATGCAAGCTGCCGCAGTGTCTGCTGCACAAATGACAGAAGCGTCTTATCAACAATATGCGCGTGCAAAACGTGGCAGTACACCGCAACAACAAAGCTCGGCAGATGCCCAAGTCAAGATTGCGCAAGCCGCGTTGGCTGAAGCCAATGCACTTGAGGCTGAAACCAAATTGTTTGCACCCTCCAATGGCACCATTTCAAAAACCTATGGCAAAGTTTCAGAATTAGTTGCGATGGGTGTGCCCGTTGTAAGCCTGATTCAAGATGATAGCTTATGGATTAGCTTAAATGTCCGTGAAGACCAGTATGCTCAAGTGTATCAACTCAAGACCATGCAAGGATTTATACCGGCGCTAAACAAATCTGCCGAGTTTAAAATTGATCACATCGAAGCCGAAGGTGAATTTGCAACAATCAAAACCACGCGACAAACGGGCGGTTATGACATTCGTAGTTTTAAAGTCCAACTGAAACCCGCTCAGCCGATTGCTGACTTAAAAGTGGGTATGAGCGTTTTGTTTAAAATTGAAGAGCGTAAATAATGTTTAGGGGCATTCTGCGTGAGTTTCACTATTTGATGCAGCATAAATGGGACTTGTGTATGGTCACACTTGCCCCTGCCCTTGTGATTTTGCTCTTTACCAATATGTTTGCTCAAGGCAAACCAGATCATTTACCCATCGCGATCATAGACCAAGATCAAAGCAGTTTAAGCCGTAACATTACTCATTTTGCGCAGCTGAACCATACCTTAAAAGTAGCCACCATTACACCCAGTATGGATGATGCTGAAAAGCTTTTAAATCAGACTCAAATTTGGGGCTATATTCATATTCCTGCTGGTGCAGAGCAACGACTGGTTCAAGCAAAAGATGCAGAAATCAGCATTGCCTATAACCAAAGCTATTTTAGTGTCGGCAATAGTATTTCATCAGCCATGCTGCTAAGTACATTGCAAGCCATGGCCGATTTTAGTGGTCATCAGTATTTAGAAAATACAATTCCCTACCTCGATGCACCGACACCCAATGTCAAAATTTCACCTTTATATAATCCAGGTTTAAATTATGAGTTCTATTTAGAGCCGTACATGATTCCTGCGATTCTGCATTTATTACTGTGTTGCTGTGTCGCATTTTCAGTCGGTCAAGAAATCAAATATGGCACTGTAAATCAATGGGTGAAACCGACTTCTGTCTTTCAAGCTTTAATCGCTAAAAATCTCAGTTATGTTTTCATTTTTACCGCTTGGACATGGGCATGGATGTTCTGGCTAATCGTGTTTCGAGGGTGGTTTGTTCAGGGTTCATTACTGCTAATTTTGCTCGGGCAATTGTTTTTTTATACAGCCTATGCCTTTATCAGTTCTACTGTAGTTTTGGCGACACGTGATCTCACCAAATCTTTTGGTTTTATTGCGGTATATGGTGGCTCATCACTGAGTTTTGCAGGGGTGACATTGCCGCTGAATAACGCGCCGATGTTTACAAAATTCTGGGCCAATATTATTCCCTATACGCCTTATGCCAAATTACAAACAGAACAATGGGTCATTGGTAGCCCAATCTCCATTTCAATCACACCGCTTGTCACCCTGATCATTTACTGTCTGTTCTATTTGGTTCTTGCCAGCTTCTTTTTACGGAAAGTACTGAAGGAGCAAAGCATATGAATAAAATCGTGTCATTTCTATCAACTTTGCTCAGACACTATATTCAAACCTTTAAAGATATTGTTAAGCACAGTTCGATTTTTACCACCTTAGTGCTTTCTGTTTTTCTTTACAGTTTTTTTTATCCCATTGCTTATCAAGCGGAACACGCAGAATCGCTCCCCATTATTGTGGTGGATGAGGAACAAAGCATACTCACCAATACGATTATTGGTGCTGTAGCCAATAGTCCCAATGTAGAAATTCGAGCTGTGACTGGTAATTTTGCGGAAGCTGAAAATATGCTCCGAAGTCAGCAAGCTGACGGGATTTTACTGTTGCCGAGTAATCTTTCAAATAGCATTCGCCGTGGTGAAACCGGTGGAATTGGTTTATATCTCAGTGCTGCAAACTTTCTAAAGACACAAAAAATTGGCTTAGGTTTAGCCAGTTCGATGGAAAATGCCCTCGTCGAATATGCAGAAAAATTCCAGAACATATCCGATTTTAGCCCAGCTTTATCTATCCATAAGATTCCATTATTTAATCCACTTTCAGGCTATGGCAGCTATATTTTCCCAGCAGTTGCACCCTTAATTATTCATCAGACGATTTTATTGGGTCTGTGCATGCTGATTGCGACCTATCGACAAAACACCACTTGGCGTCCGAGCTATACACAATTAGCTGGCATCTTCTTGTGTATTTTGACTATCGGGACTTTAGGGTGCTTCTATTTATTTGGTTTTACTTTTTGGCTGAATGATTATCCACGAGGTGGAAATTTTTGGGGTATGTTCATTGCTGTACCCATCTTCCTCAGTTGTATTATTGCAATGACCCTCTATCTCGCCACTTTTCTTGACCTGCCAGAACGTGCAGGACATGTCATCGTTTTTAGTTCTATTCCGCTATTTCTACTTTCGGGAACGGCATGGCCGCATGCAGCTATGCCTGAATGGATGCAAATACTTGCTCAGGTGTTGCCATCAACCCAAGGCATACAACTGTTCCTTCAACTCAATCAGATGGGTGTGCCTACAGTAATCGTCATCCCAAAACTGCTTTACCTCACAAGTATTGGACTGATTTTTTTATGTCTTGCTGTCTGGCGTATAAAGTTTGCCAAAAGATAAAACTGTTTGTGCTGTAAGACATGTCTGGTCTCAAGCGAAATGCGTTCAAACCTATTCATCATAGACTCGAACGCTTTGTATCTAATCATGTCTCAAATTTAAATTCTTGCTGTCATCTATTAGCTGTATGCATTTGGCGTGACAGTCGATGCTTCATCCACTTGAATATCAAAATCATCTGCATCTGAGGTGATCTCAGTAACCAAATCATCTGATTCTTTTTCTGCAGCGTTTTCGAGCCAGAATCCTTTCACTTTATCGTTCCCATCATGACCTGCAAAGACCACACTCATATACAGTTCTTTTTGCGGATAATCATATTTATACACAATTGTTGTGGTCTTACCTTCTCCCAGCCGAGTATTTGCCATTCGCTGAATTACTTCCGCCTCAGCACTAGGTTGACCTGCAGGAATCAGCTTTTTCATACGTGAAAACAGCTCTGGATCTGCTAGCATCGCATCACGAACATTTTCTTCAACCAATACCAAAAAGCTGTCTTGATGGGGTTGGTGTAGTGCTGCGAATAATTTTTCTGACTTGATACGCTGTGAGCTTGTCTCACTTGGTAGGCTTGATTCGAATTTTGCAATCAAGAAATCGCCGATTTTTTCACAAGCCGTTATAGGTAAGATTAAAGCAATGATGACGACTAATTTTTTCAACACCGTACAAGCCCTCTGGTTATTATTAAAATATATAAAGTTAAAATTTAGTTCGGATAATCTGTGTGATTTATAGAATTTTCACTGATTTATCTGCCTCACAAGTATAAAGCAAACTTCTATATAAAAATGAAAAATACAGGCTCACAATTAGTTTTTCGATCTTTCTAGGCAAATCAGAGATTTTGTGAAGTGTTCATTAATAACTCAATTTTATTCGTTCTATAAATTAAACTTAATAATCAAATCGCTTATACAACTAAAAATGATAATTTATCGATCAAACAGTTTGGTTTTGATCAAAATCGTTGGCTGTATTCTCATATAAACTGCAAAATATTATCGTATTTATCTCCCAAATTATTCAGAACTTTTTGTCATGGCGGATTCAGTCTATCTGCAACATTTGTTCGTGGATGACTGTGGGCTTTTTTCTCCCAAATCTGACATAAGAGCTGATGTATGAAAAAGATTAAGGTGAGCCTTGCCTGGCAAATCGTGATTGCTCTCATTCTAGGTATACTTGTTGGTGCTTTCCTACACTATTCTCCTGAATATCGTGATGCTTTAGTTAATAACTTTTTGACTCCTTTGGGCTCAATTTTTATTAACCTCATTAAGATGATCGTTATTCCGCTTGTTGTGTCGATGCTTATTTTAGGTATTGCCAATACAAGTCACGGTAGTAACTTAGGTAAACTTGGTTTCAAAACAATTATTTATTTTGAAATCATTACCACCGTTGCTATTTTAGTCGGTTTAGTTGCAGCCAACGTATTCCAACCTGGTGCCGGCATTGATATGTCTGCATTGACGCAAGTCGATATTTCAAAGTATCAAGAAACAACACATGAAGTCAGTGAACATTCTCATGGTTTGATTCAAACAATACTTTCACTTATTCCATCTAACTTTTTTGCAGCTTTAACTAGTGGTCAAATGCTCCCAATCATCTTTTTCTCTGTGATGTTTGGTGTAGGTTTAGGTGCGCTTGATCAAGAAGTAAAACAACCTTTAATTAAAGTGTTGACCGCTGTTTCTGAAACGATGTTTAAAGTTACGCACATGATCATGATGTTTGCACCTATTGGTGTATTCGGCTTGATTGCTGCAACTGTTGCGAATTTCGGCTTCAGCTCACTTGTGCCACTGCTTAAACTTGCAGTTTTAGTTTATGGTGCAATCTTCTTCTTTATTTTCATTGTATTAGGTGCAGTTGCTAAATTCTGTGGCTTCAGTGTTTGGGCCATTATCAAGATCTTAAAAGATGAATTGATTCTCGCATATTCAACTGCAAGTTCTGAAACCGTCCTCCCCCGTATTATGGAAAAAATGGAAGCTTACGGTGCTCCGAAACCGATTACCAGTTTCGTGATTCCAATTGGCTATTCATTTAACCTCGATGGTTCGACCCTATATCAAAGTATTGCGGCTATCTTTATTGCTCAGCTTTACGGGATTGATCTGACAATCACCCAACAAGTGATTCTAGTACTGACCTTGATGATTACCTCTAAAGGGATTGCAGGTGTACCTGGCGTTTCTTTCGTGGTCTTACTGGCGACTCTCGGCAGTGTCGGTATTCCTCTCGAAGGTCTGGCATTCATTGCAGGTATTGACCGTATTTTAGATATGGCACGTACTGTACTGAATGTGATTGGTAACGCGCTTGCGGTACTGGTGATCAGTAAATGGGAAGGCCAATTTGATACTGAAAAACAAAAAAATTATGCCTCTAATCTAAAAGATGCCGCTTAATTTTATGCCATAAAAAAGGACGCTTCGGCGTCCTTTTTTACAGCTTTGTTTTATTTTTTACCAAACTTTATTTATTTTTTTCACCAAACACTGAAATATTAAAATCTCGAATTTTGTTACTTCCTGCCGGCTTATCAAAACTTACATCATACTGTACAAGGTTTTTATTGGTATAACCGTACTCATAAGTGACCGTATATAAAGACGGTTTTTCAGTCGATTTTTCAATGTGCTTAGCCACAATATTTTTGCGTGAGTAATCTTGTTTCGGAATACCTCGTGCAAATTTACGCAGCTCTTTTTCATTCTGTTCAAACTTCGCTTTGAGT
The DNA here is from genome assembly GCF_013417925.1 of Acinetobacter sp. YH12218. NCBI lineage: Bacteria > Pseudomonadati > Pseudomonadota > Gammaproteobacteria > Moraxellales > Moraxellaceae > Acinetobacter > Acinetobacter sp. YH12218. The sequence continues at coordinate 52,792 of NZ_VPDB01000003.1, read as the reverse complement.
TCTGGTTCAAAGTAAGTGTACAGCTTTTCAAAATTGCCTTCACGTAATTGATCATAGGCAGCTTGGGCTACTTCAGTCTGTTCAACACTTGGGTCTGGTATTGCATTTAATGCTTTTTGGCCAATTTGGTCACAGCCGCCAAGCCCAATAAGTGAAGCCATTGCAAAATATTTTAATTTCATATTGTACTCATCAATCTAAAATTATCTGTCTATAAAAAAGGACGCCGTAGCGCCCTCTTTTCTCAATCTTCAATTAGTCTTCTTCAGGCTCATTGAGATCTGATTCATTGTCATTTTGATCAATAATCGTTGAGTCATCTACAAGTTGCTCAGTTTCGATTGCTTCCACTTCTTCAAAAGTTTCGTCTTCTTCAACTGCTTCGATCGCCACAACACCGACTAAAATTTCGCTTTCACCTAAACGGATCAAACGAACACCTTGAGCATTACGACCCGTTTGTGCCACTTCAGACGCACGTGTACGAACCAACGTACCGCCATCTGAAATTAACATCAGCTCTTTAGACGCATCAATCGCTACCGCACCAACAAGTTCACCGTTACGTTCAGATGTTTTGATTGCAATAACACCTTTACCGCCACGTTTCTTGGTTGGGAAGTCATCTACTGGTGTACGTTTACCATAACCATTAGCTGAAGCACAAAGTACTTCACCCGTTTCAGGAACAACCACCAATGACACAATACGGCTAATTAAAGCTGAATCAGAGGTATCTTCATCATCCGACTCTACATCCGCATCCTCAGCGTCTTCAGCTTGAGCTGCTGCACCAATGGTCACGCGCATACCACGAACACCTTTGGCAGAACGGCCCATTGAACGCACGTCAGTTTCTGCAAAACGAATGGCTTTACCTTCGTTTGAGAACAACATGATTTGTTGTTCGCCATCAGTAATAGCAACACCAATTAAGGTGTCATCACCATTGAGCTCAATCGCGCGTAGACCGTTTGAACGAACATTCGAGAATTGCTCTAACTCAACACGTTTAATCGTACCGTATTCTGTTGCCATAAATACGTAGAAGTTTTTACGAACGGCTTCCGCTTGCTGTGCAAAGTCATTGATGATTTCGTCATCAAGATCAGTCGTAGACAACTCTAGGCCCAATTGTTTCAACTGAATACGAAGTGCATCAGATAAATCATCTGCACCATCTTCAGTCTCGGCAAGTGCGGCTTCTAAGCCTACAAAATGACTGTTAATCACTTCATTGGTTTGTAGCTGTGCACTATTGGCTTTTACAAATGCTTTAAAGTCAGCCAAACGTTCTTTAAATTTCTTCGGCGCATCGACTACAGGTAAAATAGCGGTGATGGTTTCGTTTTCATCTAATGGTAATAAGTTCACCATTGGACGACCTTTCGCACCACGAGATGCTTGAGGCACTTCATACACTTTCAGACGATAAACTTTACCTACATTGGTAAAGCAAAGCACTGTTGCGTGGTTTGAAGTCACGATCAAATGCTGGATGTAATCGTCTTCTTTCATTGAAGTTGCAGACTTACCACGTCCACCACGACGCTGTGCAGCGTAGTCTGACAATGGTTGAGTTTTTGCATAGCCTGATTTAGAAACAGTCAGTACCATTTGCTCTTCAGGGATTAAATCTTCACGAGAGAAGTCGATACGTGATTCCACGATATCGGTACGACGTGCATCGCCATATTGTTGAAGGATTAAAGCCAATTCTTCTTTAATTACGTTCATCAATAAGTTGAAATCGTTCAAAATTGCCGTGTATTCAGCAATTTGACCAAGAATTTCTGTATATTCAGCTTGTAACTTGTCTTGTTCTAGACCGGTTAAGCGATGTAAACGAAGTTCTAAGATCGCACCCACTTGGGTTGGAGACAGACGATAAATAGCACCTGTTAAACCAAATGGGCGTGCTGGATCTTCGCCTTCAATTTCATCTGGACGGACAGATACCGCGCCTGCTTTTTCAAGCAATGCAACAACACCACCGCCTGCCCACTCGCCCGCTTGTAAACGTTCACGTGCTTCGCTAGGGTTTGCAGATGTTTTGATGGTTTCAATGATCGCATCGATATTTGCGAGTGCAACCGTCAAACCTTCTAAGATATGTCCACGTTCACGTGCTTTACGCAGTTCGAACATGGTACGACGTGTAACCACTTCCTGACGGTGACGGATAAACGCTGCAATAATATCTTTCAAGTTCATTAACTTAGGCTGACCATTATCGAGGCAGACCATGTTAATGCTGAATGAATTTTCTAATTGGGTATTTTGGAATAGGTTATTTACAATCACCTCAGCGTTTTCACCACGCTTCAAGTCAATTGCAATACGCATCCCTTCTTTATCTGATTCATCACGAAGTTCAGAAATACCTTCAAGTTTTTTCTCTTTGACCAACTCAGCAATACGCTCAATGGTTTTTGCTTTGTTAACTTGATAAGGAATTTCAGTGAAGACAATCGTGCTGCGGCCCGATTTTTGGTCTTCTTCAATGTGATATTTACCACGGATATGCAAACGGCCTTTACCAGTACGGTACGCATCGACAATGCCAGATTTACCATAAATGATGCCGCCTGTAGGGAAGTCTGGACCAGAAATGTGTTCCATTAACCCTTCAATGCTAATGTGCGGATCGTTAGCATAAGCAAGACATGCATTAATGACTTCTGTCATGTTATGCGGAGCCATGTTGGTTGCCATACCTACAGCAATACCAGCTACACCGTTAATCAACAAGTTAGGCACACGTGTTGGCATGACTTGTGGAATACGTTCAGAACCGTCGTAGTTGTCTTCCCACTCTACGGTATCTTTCTCAAGATCCGCTAAAAGTTCGTGAGTCAATTTACGCATACGAACTTCGGTATAACGCATTGCTGCTGCACTGTCACCATCGACAGAACCGAAGTTACCCTGACCATCAACCAATTGATAGCGTAAGCTGAAATCTTGAGCCATACGAACAATGGTTTCGTATACAGCTAAGTCACCATGTGGGTGATATTTACCGATGACGTCACCGACTACACGGGCAGACTTTTTGTAAGCTTTGTTGTAGTCATTGCCCAATTCGTGCATTGCAAAAAGCACACGACGGTGAACAGGTTTGAGACCATCTCGGACATCTGGCAACGCACGTGACACAATCACGCTCATTGCATAATCGAGATATGAGCTCTTCAGTTCATCCTCAATGGCAATCGGTCTAATTTCCGATACGCTCATGCATACTCCTTGTTATACAAGCAGAATTCTGCCCGCATTTATATATCGTAAATCTGTAAAAATTAGTTCAAAAAATACTGAACCAATATCAAAAATCAAGTCGGACAGTATAGCATAAAAACCCTGATTTTTGTGCCAATCATCTTGCACTAGAACCATGATTTTTTGTATTTATTTTAAGCATTTTGATTTTATTTGCTGTGAAAAAAACCTCTACGAATAGAGGTTATTTAATGTTCAAAATATTTCTTCTCGAAGCTTCAAATTTAGACCCATAAATGTGATAAAAATCACTCTTTATGATATTGCATGACCTCTAATTCTTGAGGCACATGATCCTGCTGCAACCATGGGTATGCTGTTAGAAACAAACCAAAAATAAGCGGAAATTCATAAACTTCTTCGATGAAATCTTTATAAGCCAAATCGTACAAAAATAAAAAACTAAGACTTCGACTATGCTCAACTGCATCAGAAATAAATAAGCCCAATATCACCAAGCCGAATGGCCAAATTGGCAAAGCCAAGGTTTTTAGTTTATGTACAATTTCTTGACGCAAATAAGGCGAAAACAGCATAAAGACGACTGGTGCAATCATGAATACCGAAATTAAACGAAAATACGGTTTAGGCACATCAGGAAAATAGTCACGCCCCCAACTAATACTGCGACCAAATAGCAACAACCACCATGCGACAGCCCACAACCAAAATTGTTTCTTTCCATCTTGCATTTCAAGTGGTCGAATATAGAAAAAAGTATAAATCGCAAAAAACAGCAATAACAATGCTTGGACCGATTCAACTGCTGTAACAGTCATTCCATCAAATAAAGGAAAAGAGATACTTTGTAAAACAGGAAAAAGTAAACAGCAGATCATCAGCACCAATACACTGATTGGTAACTGAAAATCAAATTTCAAAGGGAGACTCCGCCTAAAGGGCAAGTTCAATAAAAAAGCAATGTGAACACAAAATATACAATCCTTTAAGCTTGCTTTAAGTTTAAGATTCAAACTTGAAAGATAAATTTTTATTATTTTATTTTAAATCTTTGTATTTTTTATAATTTATTAATTTCCATCCCATTACCAAGCGATTGCGCCTGCTTACTTACCATTTAAGTTTTAACATACAAATAGCTTACACTACAGTAGTGTCTAATACCAATAATAAGAAACATCACATGAATGTTAAACTACTAAACTAAGAATCCCTACCCTCATAAGCATGAAACATCTAACTGCAATTTATATATGTACATTTACGTATAATTAATCGATTAAGCATGATCAAGAAGATCTACCAGACTATTCATTCCGCATAAAAAAACGCTCCTAAGCCATAAGCTTAGGAGCGCCTTGAACTGTGTTCAGAAATTAGATTTTAGATACTAATTCTGGAACTACAGTGTTCAAGTCACCTACTAACCAGTAATCAGCTACTGAGTTAATTGGCGCTTCTTCGTCTTTGTTGATCGCAACGATCACTTTAGATTCTTTCATACCTGCCAAGTGCTGAATCGCACCAGAGATACCTACAGCGATGTACAAGTCAGGAGCAACGATTTTACCTGTTTGACCCACTTGCATATCGTTTGGTACGAAACCAGCATCAACTGCTGCACGAGATGCGCCTTGCGCAGCACCAAGCTTGTCCGCTAATGGATCAAGTACAGTGTGATAGTTTTCACCTGAACCAACACCACGACCGCCTGAAACAACTATACGCGCAGCAGTTAATTCTGGACGTTCAGATTTCACGATTTCTTCAGAAACGAACTTAGAAATACCAGCATCACCAGTAGATGCAACAGCTTCAACTGCAGCAGAGCCGCCTTCGCTTGCAACAGCATCAAATGCAGTACCACGAACAGTCGCAACTACAACAGACTCGCCAGACTCTACAGTTGCAATCGCGTTGCCTGCATAGATTGGACGTTTGAAAGTTTTAGGACCTTCAACAGCAATGATGTCAGTGATCATGCTTACGTCAAGTAGCGCAGCAGCACGTGGAAGTACGTTTTTACCTGTTGTTGTTGAAGCAGCAAGGATGTGAGTGTAACCCGCACCGATAGAAGCAACTAATTTAGCAACGTTTTCAGCCAATTGGTTTGCATAAGCAGCGTCGTCAGCAAGCAATACTTTGCTTACACCAGCTACTTTAGCCGCTTGGTCAGCAACTGCTTGAGCGCCTGAACCAGCTACTAATACAGTGATATCACCACCGATTTTTTGCGCTGCAGCAACAACGTTAAGAGTTGCACCATTTAGTGCTTTGTTGTCGTGCTCAGCGATAACTAAAATACTCATGATTTTTATCCTTCTGTATTAGATCACTTTCGCTTCGTTTTTCAATTTATCTACAAGCTCGTCTACAGACTTCACTTGTACGCCCGCTTTACGTTCTGCAGGAGCTTCAACTTTAACAGTTTTAAGCTTAGTTGCAGGTGAAACGCCATAATCAGCAGGTGACTTAGTATCAAGCGGCTTTTTACGCGCTTTCATAATGTTTGGAAGAGCAGCATAACGTGGCTCATTCAAACGTAAGTCAGTTGTAATAATTGCTGGAAGTGCAAGTTCAACAGTTTGTAAACCACCATCGATTTCACGAGTCACTTGTACTTTATCGCCTTCAACTTTCACTTCAGAAGCGAAAGTACCTTGGCCAGCACCTAAAAGCGCGCCAAGCATCTGACCAACTTGGTTAGAGTCATCATCAATTGCTTGTTTACCAAGAAGGATCAATTGAGGTTGTTCAGCGTCTACAACACCTTTTAGGATTTTTGCAACTTCAAGTGCACCTAACTGGCTGTCGTCAGCTTCAACAAGGATACCGCGGTCTGCACCAAGCGCCATAGAAGAACGGATTTGTTCTTGAGCTTCTTTAGGACCAATAGAAACAACAACGATTTCTGAAACAGTTCCTTTTTCTTTTAAACGAACCGCTTCTTCCACTGCGATTTCACAGAACGGGTTAATTGACATTTTAACGTTCGTTAAGTCAACACCACTGTTGTCCGGCTTAACGCGAACTTTAACGTTGGCATCAACCACACGTTTTACAGCAACAAGAGCCTTCATGTAATCCTCGGCTGTTTTAGCAAATGTAAATGTTGAGAAAAGTTATATTAACTCTTCACTTTAAATTTTTTAGGTGCCCTATCTTGCAATGTGTACGGCATTTCGGTCAAGTCACAATTATCGAAAGACCTGTAAAAAAGCGTAATTTCCTTGAACTTATCGTTCACATTTTTTAAAGAATGGTTCAGTTATCCAAAAAAACGCATTATTCAGTTATTTTTTAAGCATTGATTTTTATTATTTTTTTACTTGATTTAGCTCATCAAAAGATCTGATTTAATATCAATTTTCGATCAATCTTTCTGAAATAGAGCTTTCCCTCTACACATTCGGCAACATATCTAAACTTGTCATTTAAGATAGAAGCATAATGAATTTAGCGCTAATTTCACTTTTCCGAAGCTAATTGGTGGGTTTTTCTCTCTTTCTTGTTCTTAATATGTGTCGATATTCAGCACATATAAAAAAACCTCCGCTTTCACGAAGGTTTTAGTTAAGGCATTTATTTCTATTTACATTTGCTGTTTTTAATTGGCAATTAACCATGTCGCAGCAAGAGCCAACAAACCACCTGATGTACCATCAACACACTGTTGTTTGCGTTCATCAATTTCAGTTTTTTGTGTAATACGTGCAAAGACCACACTTAAACTACAATACACCACAAAAATCAGCCCAATAAAAATGAAGGACAAAATCAAACCTTGACTCACGGTATTCGCTGATTTATCGATAAATTGCGGCAAAATTGCAAAATATATCAACATTCCTTTCGGGTTCAGTAAAGCCGTAAAAAAGCCTTTTTTAATCGGGTTGGACGCTGACTTTTTCTCAATACTTAATTTTTTACTGCTAAATACTGAACGCAGCAAATGCGTCGCCAAATATAAAAGATAAGCAATCCCCAACCAGCGGATTGTTTCAAACAGTAGTGGAAATGACACGATAATCGCAGCAATACCCAATGCCACTAAAATCGAGTGAACCAAATAACCTGAGCACACCCCCACTGTTGCCATCATGCCTGCTTTTGCATCCTTACCCATCACTTGTGACAGGATAAAAAGCATATCGGGTCCTGGTGTGAAAATAAGGGGAATTACCGTTAAGGCAAACAAAGCAAATACAGACATTTCAATTTTCCCTTTCTATGTCCTGAAAGTGAAATTAGTATGTTTGAATCGCTTTAAAATAGGATATCAAATATTCTATAATAGATATTATTTTTAGAATTATATTCTATTTTATGAAGACATCTTCTAAGTCAATTCTAGTTAAACTAGATCGTATTGATAAAAATATCATTCGCTCACTTCAAAATAATGGCCGCATGCAAAATAATGACTTAGCCAAGGAAATTGGACTCTCGCCTTCTTCTTGTTTACGTCGGGTCAAATTACTCGAAGAAGCAGGTGTGATTCAGAATTACACCACCGTGGTCGATCCACAAAAGATTGGCTTTCAATTGATTTTATTCTCTCGTATTTGGTTGACTGGGCAAGATGCTGAAACCATCGATACTTTTATCGAAGCGATGAAAGAACTTCCTCAAGTCATGGAGTGCTACATTATTTTGGGTGAGTGCGATGCAATGCTCAAAGTTGTAGTTCCTGACCTAGAAAGTTACCGTAAATTTCAGTCTACGCACTTAACCAAGAAAAATGGCATCACTAGTGTAAAGACTGATTTACCTAGCCAAATCATCAAACAAAGCTTCCAGTTACCGTTAGAAGATTTGTAACCAAACAATTGATCTGCCAACGAGCAACTCAAGCATTAGAAACGACGAGGCTGATACTACAAGAATGACCACGTAGTAACGCAGTTATTCACAGCCTCGAATGCAAAAACCTAGCTATGCGGTATTTCATTATATTTTAAGCAAAGAAAAATAATGATTTGCGGCAAATGAACGAACACAATCTAAGGAGCCTTTGAGCTTAATTTCTTAAACAAGAATACGACTGATTGGATTTACAGGCTCTCGCTATCAAAACTGAGCGAATTGATTACTAAGCAGCGAAACGGATTGGCATTTAGAAATTTTTGTTTAGGCAACTAAGCTATGCAAAGAAGATCAATACTCTAACGCGCTGCACAAAAGCAAATCAAGATGTCATGCTGTAAGTAATATAAGGGCTAAACATCCAAAACCAATGAAGATAGCCCATGAGTTGTTTATTTGACCAATGGTTTAGGCTGGCTGATTTTCCAAAAAGTCACGATGGATGTGGCTTAGGTCAATAAGTTCATACTTTGCCAAATCAAAAATACGCCAAATGGTGAGGGCATCTTCTTTACTGTCAAATTTAGCAGTTGCTTTATTGGTAAGCTGCCATTGTTTATCCGAAATCCAAATAAAGTATTGGCCCGTCGCCGCATTAAACGCCTGAACTTTTCCATCGGCATTAATCCCTTGTAGCTGCGCACCTTCAGGTAATACAGCTTCTATTTCAGGCAAACCAATTTCAACGAAGTGCTTGATTTGGCGTAAGCCGTATCCTGCAAAAATTTCTTTTTGCTGACCATTTAACTGGTCATATTTTTCTTGAATATCTGAAATCATGGTATGGCCTATATATTTTTTTAACGGTACAGCAATTTAGTAAATAGCGAATTTCACTTCGGCACTTACGTCAATTCAATAATGGACAATTTTTATACCCGATAATTTGAATTTTTATAATGCGACAATAGTTCAAAATGTCGGTCAATTTTACCAATATTTTTTCACATCCTTATTTAATTTTCATGAAGTAGACCACTTTAGGATGCAAAATGTGAAATCTAGCCTGTGAATTTAAGCAAAATTTAGACCACTGAGTACCAAAGTCGTTTTTGCAATTGTTACGAATCTTTATGCTGTGCCCTTGGATGGGCCTGATCATAAACTTGTGCCAATCGATCAAAATCCACATGGGTATAAATTTGTGTAGTGGTTAAATTACTATGCCCCAACATTTCTTGTACAGCACGCAAGTCACCACTATTGGACAACATATGGCTAGCGAAGCAATGACGCAATAAGTGTGGATGTAAATCGACATTTACACCTGCACGTTGAGCTTGAAATTTAACTCGATTTTCTATTTGTCTTACCCCGAGTGGATTACCTTTTTGAGTGATAAAAACTTGGGCTTCTGGGACAAAATCACCATGCCATGCAGGATATAATTGCAACCAATGCATCACAGCCTCTTTTGCTTTAGAACCAAAAGGTACAATGCGTGTTTTATTGCCTTTACCCGTAATACGTAACAGTTGGCGATTAAAATCAATATCTCGAATGGTTAAGCCCTGCACTTCTGCCAAACGTAAACCACTTGAATATAGCAGCTCCAAAATCGCTTTATCACGTATCCAAAGCTGCCGTTGAGTTTCACTTTCTGGCTCAGGCTGTTCCATGATTTGTTTAATGGTTTCAATATCGACCAATCCTGGTAAAGGACGTGATTGGCGTTTGAGCTGAAAATCATCTGCGGGGTTGAAACTAAGATAATCCCCTTGTTCTGCCCATTTCATAAATTGGCGAATCGAAGATAACATGCGCTGCAAACTACTTGGACTGAGCTGAAACTGTTCCACTTTATGAGCAACAAATTCACGCAGATCTGACTTTTCAACATCATGCAGTGGCAAGTTGCGTATTGTACAAAATTGGAGAAAATCACTGACATCACGCTCATACGCTTGCAATGTATGTTTAGACTGATTTTGAATTTCACGTTCCTTCAACCACATAGTCAGTAGTTGACTCTGATCCATCGTCATCTGTCTTCTCCCATTTCAACATGTGCTTTAGCGTTGCAGTACGTTCACTAAAGCGATTTTACATATCTATTTTATGAAAAGAGTCTAGCAAAGAACCCCTTAGGCTTACCATCAACACGTTGGTAAAAAGCTTGCGTTTCATTAAGCAAATACCCTTCTACACCATCCACACTGTGCGTATTGACATGGATTAAATCCACTGGGCATTGCTCTTTTAAACTATCCTGTGTGATACGACCAATTTTACTGTGCAATTCTTGAATTTGTTGTTCAGATAATCCTGCTTCTAAATCTAATCCGATCAACAAAGTCGGTGAATCATCTCGAGCTTGATTCAGCATTTGCGCTAAATAAGCAGCTTTTACCACACGCTCTGTGCCGAAAAAAATGCTTAATTGATCAATCATAAACTGCGGATATTCCGCCGGCTGACCAATTAAAACTTCCGTATCTTCCGTAACTTCATAGTTTTCTGAGGGCTGAATATACTGCCCGTTCAGCAAATGTTGAATTTCTTCTGGTACAAAGTCCTTCGTCGCATCAGGTGATTGTGGATTCAATACAAGCCTTGCTCCTAAAGTCATTTCAAATAATGCCTTGGTTGGTAGCCGGATATACGACTCCTCTTCAGATATTGCTAAACGCATTTTTTCCAAGGACGTAAAAAATGGAATGACGCAATCATATGTTTCATCTTCCCATGATTTCAATTGAATACGGTCGCCTTCATCCAAGATCAAATCTTCGGCAATACGTGAATCACGTCCCCCTGTTGTTCCCACACAATACACTTTGGCTGCCAATAACTGAGCTAAAAATTCTGGGCGATACGCGGGTTCATGTAAGGCTTTATGAAAAAGTTGCTCTAAGATTTCTTCTTTTATTTCTTCGTTTATTTGTTCCATGTTGACTCCAATCCCATTGAATTATAAATTTTTATTCACTTTTTATTTTGTGAAAAAAGCCCTGAATGAATCAGGGCTTGGAGTTTAACCTTGGAAGTAACTTAAGTCTAAGCGTCCTTCGTAAACTGTTGCGGTTGGTCCGGTCATCCAGACCACACCACCTTCTTGCCACTCAATTTGCAGCTTACCACCTGCCAACTCTATTTCGACCGAATTGGCTAATAAACCACGACGCATACCTGATACTGCCGCTGCACAAGCACCTGTACCACAGGCCATCGTTTCACCGACACCACGTTCAAATACACGTAAGCGTGCATGTTTCTCATCCACAATTTGCATAAAACCAGCATTTACACGCTGTGGAAAACGCTCATGCGATTCGACTTGTGGACCAATTTTAGCGACGTCTGCAGTAATGACATCAGGAACGATCGTCACTGCATGCGGATTACCCATACTCACTACATCAATGGTGAGCTGTTCATTATTCGCCAATGTAATGTCGTATAAGTTTTCAGGCTCTTCCGCAATAAATGGAATTTCATGCGGCAAAAAGCGTGGATAACCCATATTGACGCGCACCCAACCATTTACACCTAATTCAGGCTCTACGATACCTGACTTGGTTTGTACTTTGATTTTGGTTTTGCTGGTCAACTTACGTTCATGCACAAAGCGCGCAAAACAACGTACGCCATTTCCGCATTGTTCAACTTCCGAACCATCTGCATTAAAAATACGATATTTAAAATCGACATTGGGTAAATCAGGTGGTTCTACAATCAAAAGCTGATCAAAACCAATACCAAAATGACGGTCGGCCAAACGCTGAATCGTCACTGTATCTAAATAAGCCCGTTGGCTAATCAGATCGACCACCATAAAGTCATTGCCAAGGCCATGCATTTTGGTAAATTCTAATAACATCTCGAATTTCTCCTTAAGGCAATAAACGTTCACGTTCCCATAATGATTCGATGGTTTCACGCTCACGAATCAAATGAGACTGATCACCGTCAACCATTACTTCAGCAGCACGTCCGCGGCTGTTGTAGTTTGAACTCATGACAAAACCATAAGCACCTGCACCCAATACTGCAAGCACGTCATTTTCTTGAATCGCCAACTGACGTTGCTTTCCTAGGAAATCGCCAGTTTCGCAAATCGCGCCAACAACATCCCAGTCTTTCTTTTCTGTATCAGTACGAGGCGTTACTTCCTGAATATCCATCCATGCTTCATATAAAGCAGGTCGGATTAAGTCGTTCATAGCAGCATCAATAATGGCAAAATTACGATGATTGGTCGGTTTGAGTAAATCAACTTTAGTTAACAACACACCTGCATTTGCAGAAATACTACGCCCCGGTTCCATATACACCTTAAGCCCTAATTTTTCTAATGCCGGACGCATTGCCTGAGCATATTCTTCAACGGTTGGCGGAACTTCGTCTTTGTACGTTACGCCTAAACCACCACCAATATCGATGTGTTTTAGATGAATACCCATCTCTTTCAGTTGATTGATCATCACAATGACACGATCAAGTGCATCAACAAAAGGCTGAGTTTCAGTCAACTGTGAGCCGATATGACAATCAATCCCGATAATCTCAAGATTAGGCAACGACGCTGCATATGCATAGGTGTCAAAAACACTGTCTGAAGGAATGCCGAATTTATTTTCTTTTAAACCCGTAGAGATATAAGGATGGGTTTTAGCATCCACATCTGGATTTACACGCAATGAAATCGGTGCTTTCTTACCCATTGCCGCAGCAACTTTTTGGATTCGATCCAACTCTGCATGTGATTCAACGTTAAAACATGCAATACCCACGTCCAACGCTTTTTGAATATCAGCTTCAGTTTTACCCAAACCAGAGAATACAATTTTAGAAGCTTCACCACCGGCTTTTAATACACGTGCGAGTTCACCACCCGTCACGATATCAAAACCAGCACCCTGCTTGGCAAGTACGTTTAACACCGCAAGATTAGAGTTTGACTTTACCGCAAAACAAATTTGATGGTCGATAAAGCTAAATGCACGATCCATATCTGAATAATGCTTTTCAAAAATAGCTTTTGAATAAACATAAAGCGGTGTGCCATATTGCTGTGCAAGCTGTTGTAAAGAACATTGCTCTGCATGCAATACCCCATTCGTACGGGTGAAACTCATGAAAGTATCCTTTCTATAAAAGCATTAAGGTGTAGGGTTAGAATTTGAAGATTCCGACTCAGTTGTAACAGGAGCCGCTTGTTTTTCCTGCTTTTGCTGTGCAGGCGTATCTGGATAAATCAGATATTTTGCGCGTTTATCTGCATTTGCATCAGAAGGTAAATGCAATGCACCAGACTGACCACAAGCTGTCAACAGTACAGCACTTGCTAATACAATAATTTTATAATTCATAAAACGATACATAAACGTACCTAATGAAAAGATTTTTCCGAGTATAACGTGATCAACCCGCGGATAAAAGAAAAGCCCTGTAATTCCAAGTGAGCTTTTTGCCATTCTGCACTAAATTTAAGCAAAATTTGATGGTGCTGTTTTCAACCCTTATTTGTCTTTATTTCTAGCTCGATCAGGCTATTGATTTCTCTGAAATAGCTTATCAATTTGAATGCTGTTTAATACAAATCGAAACGCTAATAAACAGTCTGTTTTAACTTAAAATAAGTCCATATCCAAATAAAAAAGCTGCCCCCTCAGGAGCAGCTTTTTATGTTTTTACATCAGATCAAAAATGTAAATTAATGGTGCTTTTTCTTATAAAAACCGAAATAGCCAATAATCAATATGATGAACCAAATCGGGCTCACCATGAGCGCTTTCATGGTATCTGCTTCTAATGACAAAACATAAATCATGCCGATGAAGAAGATAATCACGAGCCAGCAAGTATATAAGCCGCCCGGCAATTTAAAGGTTGATTTCGCATGCAGCTCAGGACGAGTTTTATAGTAAACGATATAGCTCCAGATAATCATGAGCCATACGCAGATAAATAAAATCGTCGAAAGTGTGGTTGCTAAAGTGAAGGCTTCAACCGTGTTCGGAACGAAATACTGTAATGCCGCACCCAACAGTAAACATACTGCAGAGAAATACAGTGCATTTGCAGGAACTGCACGTGAGTTTAGACGACCAAACGCTTTTGGACCTTGCTCTTCACGAGATAAACCAAACAACATACGTGAAGTCGAGAACACACCACTATTCATAGATGACATGACCGATGACAACACCACCAAGTTCATGATAATCGCAGCAGCAGCAATACCGGCTTGGCTAAACAAGTTCACGAATGGTGAAATGCTCGGATCAATGGTATTCCAAGGTGTTACTGACATTACAATCACAAGTGCCAGCACATAGAAAATAATGATACGAATCGGAATCGAGTTCACAGCTTTAGGCAAGTTGTGCTCTGGATCTTTGGTTTCTGCAGCCGTAGTACCAACGAGTTCTACGCCGACAAAGGCAAAAATAGCGATCTGGAAACCTGCCAAGAAGCCGGTTACACCTGTTGGGAATAGACCACCATGCGACCATAAATGTGTGAATGATGCGATTTCACCTGTCGATGAGGTAAAACCGGTAAAGATCATCCAAAGACCGACACCAATGAGCACCACGATTGCAATAATCTTAATCAATGCAAACCAAAACTCTAATTCACCAAAAAGTTTAACCGTAACAAGGTTCAAACCCATGATAAAGACAATGGCGGCAACACTGATCATCACCCCTTCTTCGGGCGAGAATGGGTTACCTCCATTAAAGAATTGCAGGTAATAAATAATGGCCGATAAATCTGCAATCCCTATAGTGATCCAGCACAGCCAATAGGTCCAACCCACAAAATAACCTGCCCACGGGCCGATTAAGTCGGTTGCAAAATCGATAAAAGATTTATATTCAAGATTTGATAGTAATAACTCGCCTAATGCACGCATGACGAGGAAAACCATAAAACCAATAATCATATAGATAATAAGGATGGACGGACCAGCTAAACTGATGGTCTTTCCTGACCCCATAAATAAACCTGTACCAATCGCACCACCAATCGCAATCAATTGCAGGTGTCGATTGGACAAGCTTCGTTTCAAATCGCCGCTATCAGCGTGCGATCCATGAATTTCATTTGACATTATTTAATTCAACTTCGCGTTCCAATTGCGACAAATTAACGTAAAAATTTCAGAAAATACAAAATTATTTTTCATCATCTATATTTTCGGATTAAGTGACAAAGTTAATTTATTTTTCTTATATATAAAAATCTTAGCGCCAGTTCACATTTTAAAGCGACCAATAAAACAACAATTTACTTGTAATAACTTAAATTTTATGCAAAAAATATTTTACCAACGATAAAAAATTATGCCAAAAATCATGGAAGTTTCTAACAATGGCATATCAATTGCTACAGATATCAAAAATGTAGCATTCACTCACTCTGGGCCGATAAGAAGAAGATACTATGCAAGAAATTCAAAATATCATGGAAACACTCAGTGGATGGGTCTGGGGCCCATACATGTTGGTCCTCATTGTCGGAACAGGTGTATTCCTCACCTTCCGATTACTTTTCTGGCAATTTCGCATGTTGCCTTTCGCATTCAAACAAGTCTTTGGCAAACATCCTAAAGTAGATCATCATGATGGGGACATTTCTCATTTCGCCGCACTCATGACTGCACTTTCTGCCACCATTGGTACAGGTAATATTGCTGGTGTAGCCACCGCTTGTGTACTCGGTGGACCAGGCGCAGTGTTTTGGATGTGGATGACCGCACTCTTTGGTATGGCAACCAAATATGGTGAAGGTGTACTCGCTGTAAAGTTTCGTCATAAAAATGAAAATGGTGAAATGAACGGTGGTCCGATGTATTACATCGAACGTGGACTTGGGCCTAAGTGGAAATGGTTGGCAGTGGTATTTGCCCTATTTGGTACTTTGGCATCCTTTGGTATTGGTAGTTCAGTACAGTCCAATACTGTCGCGCTTGCTGTGGAAAATAGCTTAGGGATCAGCACACTCACCACGGCTATTGTCATCACCATATTCTCTGCCCTCGTTATTTTAGGCGGCATCAAATCCATTTCTAAAGCCTCTTCATTTATTGTTCCAATTATGGCGGTAGGTTATGTATTGGGTGGCTTAATGATTATTTTCAACAACCTTGAATTAGTTGTGCCTGCACTAAAAATGATCTTTAGCTATGCATTTACGGGCGAAGCTGCTGCAGGTGGTGCGATTGGTGCTGCGATTCGTTATGGTGTAGCACGTGGTGTATTCTCTAACGAAGCAGGCATGGGCTCTGCACCTATTGCCGCTGCGGCCGCAAAAACTGACCATCCAGCACGTCAAGGTCTTGTCTCTATGACAGGTACGTTCTTAGACACCATCATTGTTTGCTCAATTACAGGTATCGTACTTGTGATGGGCTTCATCATGGCGGGACAAAGCTTTGGTGATCAAACTGGTGCTGTATTGACGATTAGTGTTTTTGACAAACTACTTCCGGGCTTCGGTGGTTGGGTCGTAACTTTCGGTATTATTTTCTTCGCTTATTCAACCATTCTGGGTTGGAGCTATTATGGTGAAAAATGCTGTACATACCTCTTAGGTGAAAAGTCAGTACTGATTTATCGCTTAATTTACATCGCATCAGTCTTTGTCGGCTGTGTCGTAACACTCGATCTCGTTTGGTTATTTGCCGATACCTTTAACGGTTTGATGGCTGCACCAAACTGTATTGCACTGTTATTGCTCTCAGGCATCATTGTAAAAGAATCGAAAGATTTTATTGAACGTCGTAAATCAGGTGAATTGTACTAATCCCCTGCTAAACAAAAAGCCACGTGAATTCACGTGGCTTTTTTATTCGGACTGAAAATCGATATTTACTTATTGAATCGTACCAATTTGACCATCATCAAATTTGTCGTTTTTCGTCTTGCTTTCATTGGCCGCTTCATCTTTTGGATCTGATTCAGCATCTTCAATAAAGCCTTCACCAAATTGGTCACCAAACTCATTTTCAGCATATTCAGAATCTACAGCACTGGCTTCCATCAGATCAGCTTCGATTTCTAGGGCAATTTCCAAGGATAAAGAAAAGAACAATACCCCCTGAATTTTCATGTTCCCTTGTTCATCTTCAAGGTATTCACTGAGAGTTTTATATGCAGGGCTGCTTTCATCAAAAGGTACGTCAAGGTATAAATCACCTGTATAGCTATCGATCAAAGACTCACCTTCTAGCCCCATACAAGGGAAATAGTCGAGATTTTGCAGGTCAAACCAGTGCATAACGTCATTACGTACCGTATTTTTCTCAGGATGTTGATGATCATATTCTTCAAAATGCACAAATAACACATCACGATTTTTTTCACGTGCAATGGCATCGATATGTCGTAATAGTTCAGTCATGTGGTGACCCATTTCAAAAAATATAATGCGCTATTATAAAGTGCTTACTATATAAAAGTGCAGCTATTGAAAATAAAACGACATCAATTGACCTTCAACAGTCATTTCATGCGATAAAAACTTGGTTTTTCGATGTATTCACCGCTATGCTGTGACTCAATTTGAGTTTGTGCACAGTAAATATTATGGCGAAAGCAAAAAGTGTCTATCGATGTGAACAATGTGGTGCTGATCATCCCAAATGGGCCGGTCAATGTACCGAATGTGGTGAATGGAATTCATTAGTCGAAGTCAATATTGCACCCGCCGTTACACACCGTGCACAGCCTAAAATGGGCGGTGGCTATGCAGGTCAAGCCGCTGCTGTGACCACCTTAAATCAAGTTTCTGTTTCGCATGAAACCCGAATGGCAACAGGTATTGGTGAATTTGACCGTGTACTCGGTGGTGGACTGGTCACAGGTTCAGTTGTGCTGATTGGTGGTGACCCCGGCATTGGTAAATCCACTATTTTGCTACAAACCGCAACCTATATGGCGGCGAGTAAAAGTTCTGCCTTATATGTCACAGGTGAGGAATCTTTGTCTCAGGTGGCGCTACGTGCCCAGCGCCTAGATTTGCCGACCGATCAACTTAAAGTCATGGCAGAAACCTGTGTCGAGCGTATTTGCGAAGTATTGGCACATGAACGCCCTGCCGTGGCCATTTTAGATTCGATCCAAACCCTATACACCGAAACACTCCAGTCTGCGCCGGGCGGTGTTTCCCAAATTCGTGAATCGGCTGCACTCCTGACCCGCTTTGCCAAAAATAGTGGCACTGCACTGTTTATTGTCGGTCACGTAACAAAAGAAGGTTCTTTGGCCGGCCCTCGCGTGCTTGAGCACATGGTCGATTGTGTTTTGTATTTTGAAGGTCAGTCTGACTCTCGCTTCCGTATGATTCGGGCGGTGAAAAACCGTTTTGGTGCAGTCAACGAGCTTGGTGTATTTGGCATGACTGATAAAGGACTGCGCGAGGTATCAAACCCATCCGCTATTTTCCTGAGTCGTTATGATGAAGCCATTCCGGGTTCCATTGTCATGATTAGCCGTGAAGGTACACGTCCACTTTTGGTTGAAGTTCAAGCTTTGGTAGATGATGCGCACGGACAACCTCGGCGCGTGGCCTTAGGTTTAGAACAAAACCGTTTAAACATGCTTTTAGCGGTTATGCACCGTCATGGTGGCGTACAAACTGCAGGACAAGATGTCTATGTCAATGTCGTCGGTGGTTTAAAAATCACAGAAACAGGTTCTGACCTTGCGGTACTTTTAGCCTGCGCCTCTAGCTTAAGAGCTAAAGCCCTGCCACAGCATTTGGCGGTATTTGGCGAAGTTGGACTTTCAGGCGAAATCCGCCCTGTACCCAATGGACAAGAACGACTCAAAGAAGCCATTAAGCATGGCTTCAAAACCATTATTTTACCGCGTGGGAATGCACCGCAAAAACCAATTTCAGGTGTAGAGATTATTTCTGTCGCACGTTTACATGAGGCATTGAGTCAGGCAATTACGCTGACCGATGAGTCTTAGTCACGTTGAATAGTTTATTTTGAATGAATTTTCAATTTTTTACCGATGTTCTATTGAAATTCAGTACAAATGGCGGCATAACTAGATGGCTATTTTAACTTTATATAGATATAGGAAAATTTGATGGAAGTTCGACAGCGTGGTTTGATGACTGCTCTTTTAACAGCAGCCCTTTTGGTAGCGCCGATTGCAGAAGCGAAACGTGCCGGTGGTGGTAAAAGCCATGGTATGAGCCGTCAAGCTGCTCCAACTCAGTCTTATCAGCAACCTCGTCAATCTGCTCCTGTTCAACAGCCTGCAACTGCTGGCGCTCCAGCTAAATCTGGCTCGAATGTGGGCGGAATGGTTGCAGCTGGTGTGGCTGGTGCTGCAATTGGTGCAGTCGCTGCAAATGCGATGGCCGATGACAATAACGGTCAAGCAGCTTCTGAAGCGCAAGCTCAACAACAGGAAGAGAAAGGTGGTATTCCAGGCTGGATCTGGATTTTACTTGCCGCTGCTGTTGCCTTCTTCATTTTCCGTAAGATGGGCGCAAAAAAAAAACTAGCCACTAACAATCCGTATGCGCCAAACAGCGGTGCAAACAATGCACCGTTTGGCCAACAAAATGCTGCACCTCGTGCAGGCAATGACAATACGAATATTTTTGGTAATTCTGTAGGCGGTAATTCAGCAGCTTCAAATGCTCCATTTGGTGCAGCTGCTGCAACGAACGCGCCTTTTGGTGCTGCCTATACCAACAGCGGCAATCAATTGCCTGATGGTACAGAACCAGCAACATTTTTACGTGTTGCACGTCAGCGTTTTAACCACATTCAATCGATGAATACTGCAAGCAACATTTCTGAAATTCAGCGTTACTTAACGCCTGACCTTTACCAGTCTATGTATAACGACATTATGGCGAATAAAGATGAAGACGTTGCTGAGTTTTCTAACTTAAATGCTATGGTGGTCGATTCTGCTAACGAAAATGGTCAATACGTTGTAAGTGTGCGTTTTACAGGTACGGTAAGTGAAGACTTAAATAGCCTGCCACAGCCATTTGCTGAAGTATGGCATTTTGTTAAACCTGTGGGTTCTGATCAAGACTGGTTAGTTGCAGGCATTCAACAAGAGCAATAATGTAGAGAATTAAGTATTCTTGCATTCTAAAATAGCGACTCCGGTCGCTATTTTTTCGCCTTTAATTCTCCTCATTTAAATCCATTTCTACTCAGCATGCTGAAAAATCAATAATTTTGTGAATACATTATTCTAATTATTAATAATAATTGTTATCATTTAGATTAACTTTAATACAATTTCCAAGCGCTTAAGTATTTTATGAATAGCTCACCACCTGAGGCACTCGTGACCCCCCTCACATCTGCGCTGCCTAAAACGCGTAAAGACACCCCTTCTCTATTGACCTATCGCTTGATGATTTTCTATCGCTTTGCCCTCGCTTTAGTGGGCGGATATGTTGTCGCGATGCTATCTGCCATCGTAATCGCAGATGTGTTTAGCGAAGACCGCGGAAGTGCAGCCATGAGTGCAACTTTAATTGCATTTATCCTGTGGAGCTGTGCATTTATTTGGGTCTTTATGGTGAATAAAACCCTCAAAGCAACTTTAGGCATTGTGATCCCTGCGGTGTGTTTGTATGCCGTTTATATGATGATGGGAAGCTAAAATGCGTGTTGATGCAAAAGTTGAGGGACCACGCCAGTCCATGTCTTGGCTGCATACATGGGCTAGCCTCATCTTAGGTTGGTTGCTGTATGCAATTTTCCTGACCGGAACCCTGAGCTTTTTTAAAAATGAAATCAATGTTTGGATGACACCTGAGCTGCATCAATCCGTTCCAGCCAGTTCACAAGTCCAACAAACTCAAGTCGCACTGAATTATTTACAGCAAAATCATCCAAATGCAGGTGCTTGGAATATTTTACTGCCGAATACGCGTCAAAATGCCACATTAATTACCGTTCGTGAACAAGGTGAAGACCCTCGCGCACGCCGTGGTGGTAAACAAATCTACATTGATAGTGCTACAGGTGAAGTGCTTGAGCCGCGCGATACGCGTGGTGGTAATTTTCTCTATCGTTTCCATTTCGAACTTTATGGTATGCCACGTATGTGGACGCGATGGTTTGTCGGGATAGCGACACTGTTGATGTTAGTTGCCATCATTAGTGGTGTGATTACTCATAAAAAAATCTTTAAAGATTTCTTTACCTTCCGTTCAGGTAAAGGACAACGTTCTTGGCTCGATGCACATAATGCAACCGCAGTATTTGCGCTTCCCTTCCACATCATGATCACCTTTAGTGGCCTGTTGCTGCTGTTATTTACAATCATGCCTTGGGGGATTGAGCGTATTTATGAAAACCGGGGACAATTTTTACAAGAACAAAATCGTGCCCTAGTTCAAGAAAATAAACCTGAAGGACGTGAATCTGCCCAAGGACGCGAAGAACGTGGCGAACGCCCACAGCAAGCCCGTGCCAATTCTGCGCAAAACCAAGGCGAAAATCGTGCTGAGGGCCGTGGTGAAGGTCGAGGAGATCGTCGCTCTAAACGTGAAGAGCAACCTGTCGTTGCTGCGCCGTTGACCAACTTAGCGCCAATCGTGACTGCGGTTCAGACTGAATGGAAAACCAATCCGATTAGTACCGTTAGCATCATTGCACCAAATACAGACCAAGCTAAAATTGAGCTACGTGCCTTACATGGTGAAAGTGTCGCGTATCGAAATGTCTATGCAAGCAAACAATTTGATGGCGTAACTGGCAAAGACCTAACTGATGAAAGTGCCAAGTTAAAGCACCCTTCTGTACCGATGGGTATTTACAATGTAATGACTACGCTGCATGAAGCACGCGGTGTAGATTTAGCACTACGTTGGCTGCTGTTTATTTCAGGGATTGTAGGCACACTGATGGTCGCTACAGGTCTCATTCTGTGGTGTGTAAAACGTGCGCCGCAACAGCAAAAACAAGGCTTTAAATCATTTGGCTACCGCACGGTTGAAGTGACCAATATTGCAGCGATTATTGGTTTGCCGATTGCCTGCGCAGCATTTTTCTATGCCAACCGTTTTATTCCCGCACAACTTGAAAACCGTTCGGAATTAGAAATTCGTAGTTTCTTTATTGTTTGGCTACTAACGCTTATTTATGCGATGTTCCGTACGCATCGTCAAGCGTGGCTAGAACTTTTAGCTTTTGCCACAGCAATTTTTGCCTTACTGCCGATTGTAAACTTCATGACTGGTGGTCAACCGCTTTGGAATACCATGGCAAATGGCCAATGGATGATTGCCTCCTTTGATCTTGCAATGTGGCTTTTGGCTATCTTGTTTGCCTATTCATTTTACAAAGTGAAAAAGCATAAAGGGCTGCCTGTTAAAAAAGCACGTGGCACAAAGGAGGTTGAAGCATGATGCTCTTTCTCCTGATTTGGGCACTGAGTAGCTTAGGTTTTTTTGCCTTGGCATACAGCATGTCTAAACATCAAAAGCAGTTCTACAGCAAAGAGTTAAGTGTGGGCCAAACACGGTTAGCCACGTTAGTCGGCTGGGCGCTATTGATCATCGCCTTGATAATTTGCCTCTCACTTGGCACGCCGAGCAACAACATCAGTTATTGGTTTGGCGCGCTGACCATTGCGGCTTTATTTGTCGGGCTATGTATTAGTTATATCGCTGAATATTTTTGGAAAATTATTGGTGCATTGGTTGTCGTATTTGTATTGTCAGCTGTGTTATTGAAATTTTAATTCATTAGACAAGCTTCTCTAAACATTGAAAGCCAATCTTCGGATTGGCTTTTTTCATGCCAACCGATTAGGCTATGCCTATTCTGCTCTTTTGGATTACACATGTCTGAACTTTCGATCTCTCCTGCTTTATATAACCGTGCCATGGCAGGCAATAAAGATGCTCAATTTGAACTGGCTGAAATTTATATGCAAAGTGAAAATGATGAGCATGTTGAACTTGCAGAAGAATGGGCACTCAAAGCAGCTCAGTTAGGTCATGTAGAAGCAATGTATTGGCTGGGTGAAGGCTATGCAGTCTATGCCAAAGATATGCTCGAAGAAGATCCGGAAGAATCTAAAACCTATTTTGAACATGCGCACCGCTGGTTAGAACAAGCGGCGAAGCATGACCATCCTGCTGCTATTTTAGAATTGGCCAATTTTTACCGTCGCGGCGATGTGGTGGAAAAAGATGTCGCTAAATCCATTGAACTGGTTGAACAATCTGCAAAATTAGGTGAAGTTCAGGCCATGCGTGATTTGGCTTTTATTTATGCCAATGGATTAGGCATCGACGCCGATGAAGAAAAAGCAGATTTTTGGAATGAAAAAGCCAATATGGCTGAGCAATAATCCAATTATTTTCTAAAAAATAAAGCCCATCTCATGATGGGCTTTTTTCATTCAACAATATGGCTCAGCTCGCCACATAATCATTTACATCCACAATAATGACTTGTCGGCAAATGCCTTCCGCACCACGCTGCTGTTCAAATACGTCTGCTGGCATGGCATCAAAGCTGTCAAAGAAACTGATCTCTGTCTCATCAATGTCATACACCAAGGAATGATTCCCCACTCCGTCTAGGGTGTCGTAATAGACAATCACAAACTGATTTTGTTCAAAAGCCTGCTGGATTTGTGCATAGCCAATTGCAGGTAATATAGGCAGTTCCAATTGATCCGCTTCTGCATAGCTGCGTTTTTCACTGTCTTGCAGCTCAGGATCATGCTCTGTGTAAAACTTTACTAGAAAGCCAAACTTTTTCAGTCCTACAGCCAAACCAATGGTTGTTGTGCCATGGCCAGCTTCATAAGCGCAAACTTCGATGAGCTGCTGAATGTCTGCATCTATACCTAAGTGCTGCAGCAACATCCACACTGCATAAATGCCGCCATTGGCTTCTAAATTTGCCAACTCATCAGGTATTTCCATCGACATATATCAAAACTCAAAATTGCTTATGGACGATGATAAACAAATCGCAGCAGTTTTGCCTGCAAGTTTTAATCCAGACCTGATTTCACATGCACAAAAATAATGTCCAAATCTTGTTTGGGCACAAAATTCTTTTCAACCATTTGAAACTGCGTAGCGCTGATTTTCTTCACTTTACCTGCCCAGCAAAAAGAAACCAACTCTCCTGCATCACGCTCGATAGTCAGTTTAAAATCTTGAATAGGCTTTGCCCAATTGGCACCAGTTTTTAAGATATAGCCCAGCGCTTGAAATGGTGCATGCTGTGATTTAGCCTTTCTGAGTCCGGCCTTAAAGTTTTGATCCATACAATAACTTTTATTATATTCATCAGGATATAAAGCCACAGACCCACCCACTAGCGGTGCATATTGATGCTGTACGCGAGTAAATGCTTTGGCTTTAAATGTTTGCTTCCAGCTGTAAATCACTTGAGATGACCATGAAATGGTTTCATTGGGATCTTTAGGCAAGGTTTTTTGCAGCGCTGCATTTTTACAGTTTCTGAGCTTTGCCTCAAAAGTTTCATATTCAACATCTTGCCTGCTCCACGGATTTAGCATGTCTTTTTCCGTAAATCCGCATTGCTTAAAACTCTCCGTCATATCAATCGGGGCTGTTTTTTCATCTTTTTGGATAAAAGTGCGCACGTGCATTTCAGGCTGAATCGCTTTTCCATTCACCTGAACTTTAAAACTTTTGAGCAATTTTTCAGTATTGGCAAAATCAGATTCAAAGAAGTTTTCAACTTTCGGCAACGGAAATAAAACCGTTTCAGTCACATCTTTATTGCTTAAATTTTTGAACTGGTAATCAACCTTAATAATTTTTTTACTAATAAACAGGTCTTCACCGAACATTTGAATATCTTTATTTTTCAGGTACTGCACCCCTCCCGTTGCCACATAGCCTGTTGAATCGTTGGCATATGTTAGTGCTGAAAAACACAAGCATATGAATGCAGTTAATTTTTTCATTATTAGCTTCCAATTTTTTATATTTAAAATTGCACTAGAATATCATCGACCATTTTTCAGGAATATACTCAGAAATTAGCCCTATCCCGATAATTATAAGGGCAATGATGCCAATCAAAATAATAAAACTCACTGCTTTTATGACTACTCTAAGGGTTAAATTTAAGCCTTTCGTATAATTTTCAATAAAGCCTGAAAATTTAAATAAGGATAAAACCCCAATCAAAATTAAAGGCAGAAAAAAAATATCT
Source organism: Acinetobacter sp. YH12218 (assembly GCF_013417925.1). NCBI lineage: Bacteria > Pseudomonadati > Pseudomonadota > Gammaproteobacteria > Moraxellales > Moraxellaceae > Acinetobacter > Acinetobacter sp. YH12218. The sequence continues at coordinate 27,528 of NZ_VPDB01000003.1, read as the reverse complement.
TGTGGTGAAAAGTCGCCTCGCCTTGCTGAGACAGCTTGTGAAGATACGAGTAAAACTAGGAAAATATTAAATTTTAATATATTCATGATATGTACGTTATTATCTTTTTATTATCAGATTATTCATCTACATATTAACCAATTTTTGATTGGAACTCACTCTATTTCCAAGTACAATACTCCGCTAGTCGAGGGATGCTGCGACTTTCTTATAGGCACTAAATATAAGATCGCTAGGCTCGACGATTCGGTTGGACACTCGTTCCAATCAACAACGGCATCCGCGAACTGAATGATCAATTGTTTTTATTAAGGAGATCGTGATGAACGCGGTTAATGCTTCATTTACAGATTATAAAGTTGCCGATATTTCACTAGCTGACTACGGCCGTAAAGAAATCAAACTTGCAGAAGCAGAAATGCCAGCCCTAATGGGTCTTCGCAAACGCTATGCAGCGGCTAAACCGCTTGCTGGTGCGAAAATCCTTGGCTGTATCCACATGACCATTCAAACTGCAGTTTTAATTGAAACTCTAGTTGAATTGGGCGCAGAAGTACGCTGGACTTCATGCAACATCTTCTCTACTCAAGACCACGCTGCTGCTGCAATCGCTGCTGCAGGTATTCCTGTATTTGCTTGGAAAGGCGAAACTGAAGAAGAATACATGTGGTGTCTTGAACAGCAAATCAATGTGAACGGTACACCTTGGGATGCCAACATGATTCTGGATGATGGCGGTGACTTAACTGCGCTTGTTCACGAAAAATATCCTGAAGTGATTGCTAAAATCCACGGTATTACAGAAGAAACCACTACAGGTGTTCAACGTCTTTACGAAATGCACCGCGACGGTACTTTAAAAGTTCCAGCGATTAACGTAAATGACTCTGTAACCAAGTCTAAAAATGACAATAAATACGGCTGCCGCCACTCATTAAACGATGCAATCAAACGTGGTACAGATATGCTTTTATCTGGTCGTCGTGCGCTTGTAATCGGTTATGGCGACGTAGGTAAAGGTTCTGCTCAATCACTTCGTCAAGAAGGCATGATTGTACGTGTAACTGAAGTTGACCCAATCTGCGCAATGCAAGCATGCATGGACGGTTTCGAAGTTGTTGCTCCGTATAAAAATGGCATTCAAACTGGCAAGAAAGAAGACATCAACCTTGACCTTCTTCAAAATACTGACTTGATCGTAACAACGACTGGTAACTACCACGTATGTGACGCAGCAATGCTTGATTCATTAAAAGCTGGCGCTGTAGTTTGTAACATCGGTCACTTCGACACTGAAATCGATACAAACTACCTACGCGGTTACAAGTGGGTTGAAGTGAAGCCACAAGTTCACCAAGTGTATCGTACCGAAAATGAAAACGATTACTTAATCCTTCTTTCTGAAGGTCGTTTGGTGAACCTTGGTAACGCAACTGGTCACCCATCGCGTATTATGGATGGTTCTTTTGCTAACCAAGTATTGGGGCAAATGCACCTATTCGCTGAAAAATTTGCTGATCTTCCAGAAGATCAAAAACAAGCTGCAATCCGTGTAGAACTTATTCCTAAGAAATTAGACGAAGAAGTTGCTGCGGCAATGGTTGCTGGTTTCGGTGGCGTATTGACAACTTTGACTCAAGAACAAGCGGATTACCTCGGTGTTCAAGTTGAAGGTCCGTTCAAAGCTGAGGCTTATAAATACTAAGTTTTATATTCCCCCTCATCCTAGCCTTCTCCCACAGGGAGAAGGGACTTTTCATTATTAAGTAAATTTATAATGGACGTTCCCTCTCCTCTCAGGAGAGGGCTAGGGAGAGGTCTAAATAAATAGTATTTATAAAAAAGGATTTGAACATGTCAAAACAGATTCCTATTTCCTTTGAGTTCTTCCCGACCAAAACTGATGCGGGCGCGGAAAAACTTAAAGTTGTACACCAAGAACTACAATTATTAAATCCTGAATTTTTCTCTGTGACTTATGGTGCAGGCGGTTCTACCCGTGAACGTACTTTGTCTACATTGAACGATTTCAACGGTAAAGGCACGCCAGTTGCTCCTCACCTGTCTTGTATCGGTGACAGCAAAGAACGTATTGCTGAATTGCTAGATTTGTATAAATCACAAGGTATTGACCGCATTGTTGCGCTGCGCGGCGACTTACCGTCTGGCCAAGTGGGCTTAGGCGAATTGCCTTATGCAACTGATCTTGTGCGTTTTATCCGTGAGCATTCAGGTGACCATTTCCACATTGAAGTGGCGGCTTATCCTGAAATGCATCCGCAAGCAGACAGCTTTGATCTCGACATCAAACGTTTCTGCGATAAAGCCAATGCGGGCGCAAACGCAGCTTTGACACAGTTCTTCTTTAATCCAGATGCATACTTCTACTTTGTAGAGCGCATTCAAAAAGAAGGCGTGAAAATTCCTGTAGCGCCAGGCATTATGCCGATTACCAATGCAAGCAATTTAATCCGCTTTGCTGATGGTACAGGTGCAGAAATTCCTCGCTGGATTCGTAAACAGCTTGCGACTTATGGCGATGACACTGCTTCTATCAAAGCTTTTGGTCATGAAGTGATTGTTAAACTTTGCGAACGCCTGATTGCTGGCGGTGCGCCAAGCTTGCACTTCTACACCATGAACACCACTGACCCTACACGTCAACTTGTGAAAGACCTCGGTCTTGCATAAGACATTTCGACCTTTTTGAGAGTAAAACTTTAATGCCACGTTTTTATATTGAAGCTGATTTAACTGTTGATACGACTGTTGAATTAACGGAAACAGTGTTTCATCACTGGGTAAAAGTTTTACGTGCTCAAGTAGGCGAAACTGCCACTTTGTTCAATGGGCAAGGTGGCGAATACCATGTTGAATTGGTTGAAGTCGCTAAAAAGTCGGCTGCCGTCCAAGTTTTGCAATTCAATCCAAGCAATCGCACACCACATTTTACGGCACTATTGGGTCAAGTGATGAGCAAAGGCGACCGCATGGATTATGCGATTCAAAAAGCTGTGGAACTCGGTGTTTCGGAAATTCAACTACTCACTTCAGAACGTTGTGAAATGCGTTTGAAGTACGATCGTGATCAAAAGAAACTCGACCATTGGCAAGGTATTGCCATTGCAGCTTGCGAACAGTGTGGTCTCAACATTGTCCCTAAAGTACTTGCGCCACTTTCCCTTGAAAAATGGTTGGAAAGTGATCTGCCGACAACTAAATTGGTACTCGCACCCAATAAAGATGAAGCTGATGTATTAGCTGATGCTGACCCGCACTTTGCCTTACTGATTGGCCCTGAAGGTGGCTTGAGCGAAGCCGAGATCAGCGCAGCAAATGAGAAAGGTTTTGTGAACTGGTGTATCGGTGAACGTGTCCTTCGCACAGAAACTGCACCTGTAGTTGCACTTTCAATTTTAAATTATAAATTTATTTAATTTTTACTCGATAGTTCATCTGAAAGCATCAATGATGACATCCTCGATATTGCTTTTTATTTGTAACGCAATTACCCTAGAGTCAATAAAAACAAATGATTTGTTACTAAGAATAAACAAATACTCTCAGGAACAATACAAATACAACGATCTAAATTTGGTTAAGGCAGGGTTTTTATATTCATGACGTATAAACAAGATGAATATATCAAGCAGTACAATCATACTGCTCAAATTGCGAACACGATTCGCCATAGCCGCTATTTTTTAGTCAGTATTCTGATTATTTGCTTATATATTTTTTCGATATATCAAATTTTTTATAAATCGCCATCTTTATATTTCAATATTTGGTTTATTTTTACCGAAGTTTTTGTCAGTTTATGTTGGCTGATTAGCACCGTTTATTTTAAACCTGAACAATATTCACTGATGATTGCGCATCGTTGGCTACAGTTTCAGTGTTTTTCAGTCGGCACGCTGATTGCGAGCGGTATCTTTTTAATTTTTTACTATTTACCTGCGACCAATCAAAGCTTTGAACCGATTCAGGCCTTAACGCTCTCCGCCCTACTCTTGATCGTGACACAAACCTTTGGTTTGACCTATTTGACGCAAAAACTCAATTATTTTTGTTTGGCATTTATCCCGTCTATCGTGCCTTATCTGATTGCACAGTTCTTTTTCTTAGATGGTTCAAATCACTTATTTAGCCTGAGTATTAATTTTGGGCTCATTGTGATTCTAATGTGCGCCATGACGTCATATCGAATTCATCGTCGTGTATCGACTTTACATGCTAAAAATAACCTACTGGTCGATAGTGCCAAGCAACAAGTCAAATGGACTGATGAACTGTGTCAGCAGCTCCAAGACGAAGTCAACAAATCACGTGACATCGAATTACAACTACAGCTAGGTAACCAAATACTTGAACAGAAAGTCAAAGAGCGGACCTTCGACATTGAGCAAATGAACAAGGATTTAGAAAACCAACAAGCCAATTTAGTCCTTGCACATGAAATCGCCGGTTTACGCCCTTGGGATTGGAATATCAAAGATCGTAAAATCGTGGTCACCAACTATAAGCAAGAAAAAACCCTTAGACATTCGAAAGAGCATCAGCAACAATTACAGCATGTGATTCATCCTGATGATATTCCTCATTTTAAATCAGCAATGATTCAACATCTTCGTGGATTTAAAGACCGTTATGAGGCCACCTATCGGATTCAAAACAGTCAAGGAAAATGGAGTTGGGTACATGATATAGGGCGAGTCATTCAACGCGATCCAGATAACCGCAAGCCCTTGCGCATGGTCGGTATTCGTCGTGATATCCATCAAGAACGGACGTCTCAAGAACGTTTAAAACTTGCAGCCAGTGTACTCGAACAAGCTGCTGAAGGGATTTTCATTTTAAATGAAGAGCTGTGCTATATCGAAGTCAATCCGTTTTACGAACAATTAACCGGCTTTAACTACGACCAAATTATTGGTAAACATCTTTTTGATATCACTGCAAATTACAAATCAATTCAACGTAGTATGCACTATTCGATCATTAAACAAGTGCTGAAAATTGGTGAGTATGATGGTGAATTGCACGAAAAATTTCTTTCAGGTAAAGAACTGACACTATGGATGCATATTAATGCGATTACGGATGATCAAAATCGCGTCACCCATTACATTGGAATTGTCTCAGATTTAACAGAACGTAAATTGCAAGAACAACGTTTATCTTATTTAGAAAATTATGACACCTTAACGGATTTGCCGAACCGTTTTTATTACAACTATCAACTGCATCAGTATTTAGTTTCGCAACAAGATTCGATTAAACAGTTGGCCGTCATACGTTTAAACATCGACCGTTTCCGTCCATTAAATGAATATCTCAGCAACAATGGTGGTGACGAACTGTTACGCCAAGTCGCACAGCGTTTGCGTCTGACCAATGCCGAAGCTCTGTTTGTTGCACATTTAAATGGCGATGATTTTGCGATTGTGTATGAAATTTCACACATCCGCCCTTCTGTGCAAGAGCATTGTGAACGCATCAATAAAGCCTTTAGCATTCCATTTAATATTTTTGGCCAAGATCATGTCATCACTTTATCGATGGGCGTCGCGTTCTACCCTGAGCATGGCCGTCAGCTAGATTATCTAAATAACTGTGCAGAACAAGCGCTGAGTGAAGCCAAAAATTTGGGAGGCAATACTACACGTTATTATTCCAATGAAAATACCGCATTATTAGAGCAAGGGATCTTCTTGGAACGAGACTTACGTAAAGCCATTCAAAATAATGAGCTGGTTGTGTATTACCAACCGAAGATCAATTTCCGTGATAAAAATATTTACGGTTTTGAAGCCTTGGTGCGCTGGAATCATCCTGAAAAAGGCTTAATACCACCGAGCTTATTTATTCCTTTAGCAGAACAAACCAGTTTAATTTCCGATATCGGGCGTTTTGTCCTGCAAAAAACCGCGCAGCAAATTCGCTTTTGGAATAATTTGGGTTATCAAAATATTTGTGTATCCGTCAATATTGTTGCGCAGCAACTGCGCCGTGGACAATTATTAAATGATCTCGATGAAGCGATAGATGCCAATCAAATTGAGGGTGCCAGTCTGGAACTGGAAATTACAGAATCTTCTTTAGTCGAAAATCTAGATTCAGTACGTGAACTATTAAACGAAATAAAAAAACGTAAAATCAATATTTCACTTGATGACTTTGGTACGGGCTATTCTTCTCTATCCTATCTAGCTGATTTTCCAATTGATATTTTAAAAATAGACCGCAGTTTTATCTCTAAAATTGGTGAAAATAAACAATTGGCCATCGTTAGTGCCATGATTGCCATGGGTAAAGCGATGGGCATGACGGTAGTCGCTGAAGGGATTGAAACTGAACAGCAGTTACAGTATCTACAAGACTTAGAATGTGACATTGCTCAAGGGTATTTTTTCTCTAAGCCACTGCCACAAGAAGAGGCAACCGTGTTCCTTGAAAATAATATCTCTTCGCCTGCTTATACTTACTTAATATAAGTCACTATGCCTGAGCTATAAGATTGTCTAAAAAAGACGCGACTTCGACTGTCCCAACTGTGCAACTAATGTTATATTCAAGCGGATAAAGCAAGCATTGCAGCTTTATATTGGATAAACAAAACACAATCGAGATACAGATGGACGATCAATCTTTAAAACAGCAGGCTTTGTATTATCACGAATTTCCAACTCCGGGGAAAATCAGCGTTACACCAAGCAAACAATTGGTCAACCAACACGATTTAGCCCTCGCATACTCGCCAGGTGTCGCTGCACCTTGTTTAGAAATTGAACGCGACCCATCTACTGCTGCACTTTACACAGCGCGCGGTAATCTTGTTGCTGTAGTCAGTAACGGTACAGCCGTACTGGGCTTAGGTAACATTGGTCCTTTAGCGTCAAAACCTGTTATGGAAGGTAAAGGCGTTCTATTCAAAAAATTCGCTGGTGTTGATGTTTTTGACATTGAAATTGCTGAAAACGATCCAGACAAAATCGTAGATATCGTTGCAGCATTGGAACCAACTTTCGGTGGTATCAACCTTGAAGACATCAAGGCCCCAGAGTGTTTCTACATCGAGCAAAAACTTCGTGAACGCATGAATATTCCTGTGTTCCATGATGACCAACACGGTACATCAATCATTGTGGGTTCTGCATTACTGAATGCACTTCAACTCAATGGCAAAAAAATTGAAGAAATCAAAATTGTCGCTTCTGGCGCAGGTGCTGCTGCCCTTTCATGTTTGAACTTACTTTGCGCACTTGGCGTGAAAAAAGAAAACATCGTTGTGGCAGATTCACGCGGTTTATTGACGACTAAACGTGAAGGCTTGGATGAGTCGAAAAAGGCATACGTTCAAGACATCGAAGGCTCTCAGCTTGCTGATGTAATGGAAGGTGCGGACATGTTCCTCGGTCTTTCAGCAGCAGGTATTTTGACCAAAGAAATGGTTAAAGTCATGGCGAAAGATCCGATTATCTTTGCCCTTGCTAACCCAGACCCTGAAATTCTTCCTGAACATGCACATGAAGCACGTCCAGACGTGATTATGGCAACTGGTCGTTCAGACTATCCAAACCAAGTGAACAATGCACTTTGCTTCCCTTATATTTTCCGTGGTGCACTAGATGTTGGCGCAACTACGATTAATGAAGAGATGAAGATTGCTTGTGTACATGCGATTGCTCGCATGGCGCATGTCGAAGCTGATGCTGCATCGTATGGTGAAAAATCTGCTTCATTTGGTCGTGATTACCTGATTCCGCGCCCATTAGATCAACGTTTGATTCTTGAAATTGCACCTGCAATTGCACAAGCAGCGATGGATTCTGGTGTTGCAACTCGTCCGATTCAAGACTTCTCTGCATATCGTCAACGTTTATCTGAATTCGTCTACAACTCTGCGTTTATGATGAAACCAATTTTTGCGCAAGCGAAAACTGATCCGAAACGCATTGCATATGCTGAAGGTGAAGATTTACGTGTACTTCGCGCGGTGCAAATTGCTGTTGATGAAGGTTTAGCAAAACCAATTCTTGTCGGTCGTCCTGCAGTCATTGAAGCGAACATCAAGAAATTAGGTCTACGTCTTGAAGACGGCGTGAACATCACTATCGTCGATCAAGAGAAAAACCCTGATTACGATAAGTTTGCTGACGATTACTACAGCATCATGCAACGTAAAGGTGTAACACCTGAATACGCTCAGCGTGAAGCACGTCGTCGCTCTACCCTGATCGCTGCAATGCTGGTTCGTCATGGTGTGGCTGACGGTATGCTATGTGGTACTTATTCTAGCTATGACATTCACTTAGACTTCGTCAGCAATGTGATTGGGCTAAAAGAAGGCCGTAATAACTTCTTCACGCTGAATGCATTAATGCTTGAAGATCGTAACTTGTTTATTGCCGACACTTACATTAACCGTAACCCAACAGCTGAACAGCTTGCTGAAATGACTATTTTAGCGGCTGAAGAAGTCCGCCGTTTTGGTATTACGCCGCGTGTAGCATTGCTTTCTCACTCAAGTTTCGGTTCTGACCAAAATGATCCTAGCGCTCAAAAAATGCGTAAGGTTTATGATATTTTGTCAGAAATTGCACCTGAACTTGAGGTTGAAGGTGAAATGCATGGTGATGCCGCATTGGATGAAAATATTCGTCATTTCGCATACCCGAACTCACGTTTTAAAGGTTCTGCGAACTTGCTGATTATGCCTAATCTGGATGCAGCGAACATTTCGTTCAACTTGTTGAAATCAACTTCAGGTAGTAACGTGACGATTGGCCCAATTCTTTTGGGTGCTGCAAAACCCGTTCATATTTTAACGCCAACAGCGACAACTCGCCGTTTAGTGAATATGACTGCATTGACTGTTGCAGAGATTCAAGAAAACGAAAAATTAGCACTCTAATTTAGTTGACCTGAACACACTTTGTGACTTGAGAAAACCTCTGTTCTGTAGCATGATTGCTCTAAGAATAGAGGTTTTTTCATGCAAGTTTATTTAGTAGGCGGTGCAGTTCGAGATCACTTGCTCGGGCACCCCTATCACGAAAAAGATTATGTCGTTGTCGGTGCAACGCCGGAACAATTACTTGCTCAAGGTTATCAACCTGTGGGTAAAGATTTCCCTGTTTTTCTTCATCCAGAGACCAAAGACGAATATGCCTTAGCCCGTACAGAACGTAAGTCTGGACATGGGTATCATGGCTTTGAATTTTATACCGACGTCAATGTCACACTCGAACAAGATCTCATTCGACGTGACCTCACGATCAATGCGATTGCCATGGATGATGCAGGCCAAATTTATGATCCCTACCATGGTCAACAAGATTTAGAGCGACGCATCCTTCGCCATGTGTCTGATGCCTTCGTCGAAGATCCATTGCGAGTTCTGCGGATTGCACGTTTTGCAGCACGTTATAAAGCTTTAGGTTTTAAAGTGGCTGAAGAAACACTTGCGTTGATGCAAGAGCTTGCCAAATCTGGCGAGCTTGAAGCCCTCACACCTGAACGCGTATGGAAGGAAACATCCCGTGCATTAATGGAAGACCATGCAGATGAATATTTTGAAGTCTTAAGAGCCTGTGGCGCTTTAAAAGTCTTATTCCCTGAAATTGATGCGTTATACGGTATTCCACAGCGTCCTGAATATCATCCTGAAATAGACTGTGGTATTCATACCATGATGTCATTGCAGCAAGCCTGTCGTGCCAATTATTCTTTGGATGTTCGTTTTGCTGTACTTGTACACGACTTGGGCAAAGCACTCACTCCAGTGGATGAGTTACCGCGCCATATCATGCATGAAGAGCGTGGTGTAAAACCCGTTACCGAAGTCTGTGACCGTATGCGTGTTCCCACCAATACCAAACAATTGGCCATCTCCGTGTGTAAAGAGCATTTAAAATGCCATCAAGCCTTAAATTTAAAACCGGGTACATTATGGCGTCTATTACAACGTATGGATGTGCTACGCCGTCCTGAACGCGTAGAGGCCTTTGTACAAGCCTGTGAATGTGATTCACGTGGTCGCTTAGGTTTAGAGGATCGTGCCTATCCACAAGCTCAATACGTTTTAGATGCGATGCAAGTGGTTCGTAATATTAAAGCTGCCGATCTTCCTCCAGATGTATCAGGGCCGGATATTGGTGAAATGCTAATTGAACGACGTATTCAAGCCATTGCGGCACTTAAAACCAGTCAATATGCAGTTGAAGCATAATTAGAGCACCTTCGGGTGCTTTTTTTTACCTTTTCTATATTTTTAAAACTTTAACTTTTGCAATATTTCACCTTGCCCTTTCAGATATAGATAAGCTTTGAAAAATATCAGCATTCACCTTTATGCACTTTTATCTATGCTCTAAGGAAAACCATCGAGCTGACAATATGCATCCCCAAATTCGTCCGTTACAACTCCAAGAAGATCTCCTCGACATTCATCAACTCACACTCCAATTGGGTTATGAAATACCACTAGAGCGACTCCAACAGCAATGGCAGTTGATTCATTTGGATAAGCATTATCAAACCGTGGTGATGACGGCTGATGACCGCGTCATTGGTTATGCAGGTTTTATCCAACAATACAGTTGGGAGTTTGAGGAAGAATTTATTCGGAGTCAGGCTTTTGTCATTGATGCCCGTTACCGCGGTCAAGGTTTAGGGCGACGCTTCATGCAAGCCATTGAGCAAAGCGCTCGGCGACAAGGTCTAAAACGTATTTTACTCAACAGTGGTAATCGTCCTGAACGCTATGCCGCACATGCTTTTTATCAAAATTTAGGGTTTGAAGCCTATAGTTTGGGTTTTACTAAATATTTAAATTGATCGGCCAATTTTACCATCAGCCGACCCAGACATTTTTTAAGAAATATCAGCTGGGAAACTAATGACTTTTTCAAGTTTTAACTGATTCGTTGCCACCATTAGCAATCGATCAATGCCTAAGGCTATACCTGCACACTCACTCATATACGGTAATGCAGCAAGCAAATATTCATCAATCGGCATCACATGCAAGCCAAGTTTAGCGCGCTCTGCATTATCCGCCTCAAAACGACGGCGTAAAACGTCTGCATCAATCAGTTCATCATAAGCATTTGCTAACTCTAAACCTTCGATATATAGCTCAAATCGTGCTGCAACCAATTCACCATCTTCGTCCACACGGGTTTTCGCCAAAGAAGCCATTTCCGGTGGAAAATCTGTAAGGAACACTGGCGTATCAAAACCGAGGCTCGGCTCAACATAATGCGAGAACAATAAATCGATATAGCCTAAACGGTCTTCACCCAGATCTAAGCTTAGCCCCACACGACGACAGCAATCTTTCAGATCTTGTAAAGAAGCTTGTAACGGGTTCAAATCCAAACGATCCATAAAGGCATGCTTATAGCTCAAAATAGTTGGACGAACTTCACCAAAGCGCTGTTTCAAAGTTTCATTCAATAAGTCCGTCACTTCAAACATCAAGTCTTTTAAGCTAAAACCCGGACGGTACCATTCCAACATGGTGAATTCACTGTTGTGTTTACGTCCATGTTCATCATCACGGAAAACTTTACAGATTTGGTAAATAGATCCACTGCCACTTGCCAACAGACGTTTCATGGCAAATTCAGGTGAAGTTTGCAAATAATGCGTGTGCTTTTGACCATTCACATGGCGCTGAGCCTGTACCGATGCTAAATGCACATCGGTGACACCCGCTTGAGAAAGCACAGGTGTTTCCACTTCTAGTACATCACGTGCCGCAAAAAACTGGCGAATTTGAGCATACATCGTGGCACGTGCACGAAGTGCAGTGAGTTCACAACTCGGTTGAAAGTTCATTTGACTCATGCTGCTGGGCCTCCATGTGCAGCCCATTCACGGCGTAAAGGATAGGTTTTACGTAAATAATCAAAGGCTTTTTGATCCACCTTGCCGTCTTTTAGGCAAGCACGTAAGTTGGCATCATCACGAGCGATGTCATAAATATCTTTTAAATAACGCTGTAATACCGTCTTAAAGTCAGCACCCGTAAAATACTGCTCACAGACGGGCAACTGACTTTCAAAAGCTTTATTTATCGGTTGCTTGAAAGTTTGACAAAATGCTTCATAGATCATCTGTGTGCCACGTGCTTTACCTTCCAAGCTATAGCCCGCAATATGTGGTGTCACCACGTAAATTAAATCTAACAACGCTGCTGAAATCTCTGGCTCATGCTCAAAAACGTCTAAGACCACTTTACGCTGTGTCTGTTGAATATCGGCAATTAAGGCAGCTTCTTCGACCACTGGCCCACGCGCGGAATTAATCAAGATCGCAGTTGGCTTCATAGCAGCAAGCGCAGCAGCATTGATTAAATGATAGGTTGGATGTTCACCCTCTTTGGTCAGTGGGACATGGGCACTAATCGCATCTGCACTTTTTAACAGTTCTGCAAATTCAACTTGTTTCACCTGATCAGATTGCACAAATGGATCATAGCCAATGACATTCCAACCGAATAATTCTGCCATGACGGCTAAACGTGAACCAACATTACCTAAACCAACAATGCCCAAGGTAAATTTTTCATTTGCATTCAACAATTCAGGTTTAACATAAAGCAATGCCGTAATCACATATTCAGCAACCGCTTGTGCATTACAACCTGCGGCATTTGACCAAGCAATCCCCTGCTTTTCTAAAGCAGTAATATCTAAATGATCTGTTCCAATCGTAGCACTACCGACAAATTTGAGTGCGGTCTGTTGAATTAAGTCTGCATTTACCTGAGTCACCGATCGTACCAACAATGCATCGGCTTCTTTGACATCTGCATGGGTCAATGTTCGACCTGCCGCTTGCTTTATTTCACCAAATTCGGCAAAAAAATACTCAGTAAATGCCAGATTTTCATCTGCAACGATTTTCATAGTTCATCTCATAGTTCCACTATGAACATGATAACGCGTTGCTCAAGCCATGACTATTCTTCTGCACATAAGGCATAGCGCCTATACTCTATGAGCTAGATGATTGAAAATTATATTATCTGCAATAATCTGACTGCTGATCGTCAATTAAGGACAAGGCCGCCTGCCAAGCCGCTTGAATAATGGGCTCGGCCATCGGATTTTCAAACTGCTGCAACGTATGTTCACAAACCTTCGGACTTGGATAATGCAATGTAGCACTCGACAATGCTTTTACTTGAATTTGACAAGCTCGTTCTAAAAAGTAAATTTCATGAAATGCCCGTGCCACACTATCACCAGTCGCAAGCAAACCGTGATTACGTAAAATCATACAGCGATAATGCCTCATATCCTGTACCAATCTTTCACGCTCTTCAGTTGAAAAGGCTATGCCCTCATATTCATGATAAGCAATGTTCTGATAGAACTTTAACGCATGTTGTGAGATTGGCAATAATCCATGTTCCTGTGCAGAAACTGCCACGCCATCCGCAGTATGCGTATGAATCACGCAATTAATATTTGCACGCGCATGATGTAAGGCAGAATGAATCACAAAGCCTGCTACATTCACCATCTTCCCTGCATCATAGGTTTCAACAATTTTACCTTCATGATCAATTTTGACCAAATCCGAAGCCGTCATTTTGTCAAAGGTCACACCATAGCGATTAATCAGAAAATGATCTGGTTCATGACTTAAACGCAGGCTGATATGGGTATCAATTAAGTCGGTCATTTTATAATAAGCCACCAAGCGATACAGTGCCGCCAATTGACAACGCGCTTGCCATTCCAGTTCATGAATAAGCTCTGGTTTCTGCATGGATGAATTCCTTTTCTAAATCGATTGATCTTGTTTTCTGTTTATTGTGAATAATTAATAGCATGTCATATCCATGCTGTATATCAGCTTCGCCTGTCGAAAAAATAATTCAAAAATTTTAGGCAAAAAAAACCCCAATGTAAAACATTGGGGTTTTTTGAATATGGCGGAAGCGGTGAGATTCGAACTCACGGAGGACTCGCGCCCTCGTCGGTTTTCAAGACCGGTGCATTAAACCGCTCTGCCACGCTTCCATGGCCGCTATCATATAAATAAAAATTCAGATTGGCAAATTATTTTGCCTTATTTTGAACACTTGGCGAATCGTTCAGACAAAATTTAGGCGATTGTAAAATTTTGGCTTAGAGCTGAAAAACAGATGCTCAATCAATATATACTAACTTAAGATCATAGCTAATTACATTGCCTCAATTTACGCATATAAAAAAACCCTGATGTTAAAACATCAGGGTTTTTGAATTTGGCGGAAGCGGTGAGATTCGAACTCACGGAGGACTCGCGCCCTCGTCGGTTTTCAAGACCGGTGCATTAAACCGCTCTGCCACGCTTCCATGGCCGCCATCATATAAATAAATTTCAGCAATGGCAAATTATTTTGTAAAAAACACGTCCAATTGAACAAAATAAGAGCAGTTTGTTATTTTTCAGTACTTTCGCCCATTTCATAACGAATTGAATTGATATACCAACATTTTTTTCCCAGTGGGGTCAGGACTTCGACCTCATCATCCACTTGCTTGGACAGGAGTGCTCGAGCCATAGGTGAATCAATTGAGATATGCTGTGGATGATGATCATAAATTTCATCTACCCCCACGATCCTTAACGTTTTTTGTTCGCCTTCATCATTTTCAATATCGACCCACGCCCCAAAATAGACTTTCCCTTTTTGTTCGGGTGAATAATCGATAATACGTAGCTCCTCCAAACGTTTTCCCAAATAGCGTACACGTCGGTCAATTTTGCGTAACAATTGCTTATTATATTGATAATCCGCGTTTTCCGAACGGTCGCCAAGACTGGCCGCCCAGTTCACTTTTTTGGTAATTTCAGGTCGTTCTTCATGCCATAAATGTTGAAGTTCAGCGACCAATAAATCGTGTCCACCACGGGTAATTAAGTTAGATTTCATGATGATTTTTCGGCCTTGAGCAAGCGCTGATTTTTACAAAACATGCCTATTTTATCCTCCATTTCTACACAGGCAAAGTATATAAAATTTATTCGTAAACAAAATCAATTATTTATGTTACATATTTTAATATTTTTTCGTACAAAATTTGACAAGTATTTTTTTGCTTATTATTATGCGCACATCTTTTAGGCTTGTTTAATTTTTATCCAGTGTAGATTTTCTACACATTTCCCGAAAACCCCTAGTCATTTTTGAATGACGTCATGACTGCCCAACCCTTATTGAATTTATCAAACTTGAAAAAGTCTGAGGCGTGTTTGCCTTTGCTTTTTAGGGCATAAATTACTTGTAGCGGAGACAACATGCACAGTAGTTCAACTTCTGGGTCGAGGCTTTGCCTTAACTCTTTTAACTCTCTCCCATTTAAAGCGCTTGCACTCAGTACTGTCTTAATTCCTTTTCACAGTATTAATGCCAGCAAAACAGCTCATCAATATGATGCTGTCGTCAACAGTAATAAACTCACTGTTGTTGCCGTTGCCAATCCTGATATTGTTTTTCAGGATGGTAAACATCGACATGGTTTTGGTTACGACCTTGCACGTAACTATGCAGAAAGTTTAAATGTCCAATTAGATTTTAAAACAGTGAATGACAATGCCACTGCTTTAAAAATGGTTGCCAAAGGTCAAGCCAATTTTGCTATGACCACTGCCGAAATGAGTACCATTGAAGCCAAGCATTTGACGTCATTTTCAGCCAGTTGTGGTGATACCGTTTCTTTAAAAAAGAATGGTTTAAACAGCAACTTAAACTGGGTATTTAAAAATGCAGATGATCCACTAAGCCAAACCGCGAGTGGTTTTATTTGCCGTGCCAAACAAAATGGCGCAATTGGACAGTTGGCTTCGTTCTACAACCGTAATGTAGTCAAACAAGATTCTTGGAATGTGATTCAACGTGATTTAAGTAAACGTATGCCGATCTATAAGGCAAGTTTTAAAAACACAGCCAAGCAATACGATCTAGACTGGCATTTATTGGCAGCGATTGGTTATCAAGAGTCTTACCTCAAACCTGACTCGGTATCCCCAACGGGTGTTCGTGGCATTATGATGCTGACCAACAGTACAGCAAAAGCCATGGGTGTGAGCAACCGTACAGATGCGACTCAAAGCATTCAAGGTGGTGCAAAGTACTATGACCAAATGTTAAACCGTTATAGTAACATTCCATACCCAGATCGTAATTGGTATGCCTTAGTGGCTTATAACATGGGTCCTGGTGCTGTAAGTCAGATTCAAAAGCGCATCCAATCTCAGGGTAAAAACCCAAATAAGTGGGTGAATTTATATGCTTATCTAGACCGTAACAAGGCCAGCAATGGTCGTTATCGTCAAGCTGTGCAATATGTCACGCGTATTCGTGCTTATTTGGAACATATTAAAACCACACCTCAACTGGTGAATATCTAATATACATCCACCTAACATTTACATGTGAGCGCACAAAAAAAAGCTTACCTTCGGGTAAGCTTTTTTCGTTTTAGACTTAAGCAGTTTGCTCAAGTACTTTTTTGAATAAATCTTTTTGTTCAGTACTTGGTTTTGCTGTTTGCAATGCCATCAATTGTGACATATCACCTTGTACTTTTATTTTGCCTGTCATAAACGCTTGCATCGCTGCAGCCATATCAAACTCAAGAAATACTTTACGTAACGTTTCAGCATCCATGTTCAACGTTGTTTTCGCGTTTGAAGATAAACCTTTTTTAATTGCACCACCGTCTAATGACAATTCAGTATTGCCTGCAGCGTCAGCAACTACAAGGTTAATTGCAAGATTAGCCAATGCAGGTGGTAAGTTTAAATCACCAGCTTGAGCTGTCAGAGTTTCTACAGTTGAAAACCAATCATCAGTTAAAAAAGCAGGCATGATCTTTCCTCAATTTATTTTGTTCGTGTGTGTTGCCGTTCCGGACAACATCAGTGCAAGCATATTTTGCTTGAGGCTTGTTATAGCATGATCATTTGCGAAAAGGCTAAAGTTTTTTGTACGCACCGTTCAATATTTAACTGTTTAACAACAAAATGAGAAAAATCATAAGCATAAAAAAGGCATTCCGTAGAATGCCTTTTGCGTGATGAAGTTTTCGGCTTAATCTGCCATAAAACCTAAGTTCACCATATTAATGCGTTTGCTTTCAGGCTCACCTTCTTCAGTTGAACAACTTTCGCTATTTTTGAAGTCAAATTCGCGTTGTTCATCCAAGGCTTCAAAGTCGAATAACTCACGGTCTGCCAGTTGTGAAGGCGATACATTTTGCAATGCGCCAAAAATACTGTGTAAACGTTTTGGAAATTCTTTATCCCAAGTACGCAGCATGTCATTTAGCATCGCACGTTGTAAGTTTTCCTGTGAACCACACAAGTTACATGGGATAATTGGGAACTTACGCATTTCTGCATACTTGATAATGTCTTTTTCTTCCACATAAGCCAGTGGACGAATCAAAATGTTCTTTTTATCAGAAGACAATAATTTCGGTGGCATGGCTTTTAAGCTACCGCCATGGAACAAGTTCAAGAAGAACGTCGCCAAAATATCATCACGATGATGACCTAAAGCCACTTTCGTCGCCCCAATTTCTTGAGCAAAGCCGTATAACGAACCACGACGTAAACGTGAGCATACTGCACAATACGTTTTACCTTCTGGGGTTAAACGTTTAGTAATGCTGTAGGTATCTTTTTCTAAGATGTAATACGGAATTTTGTTTTCTTCTAAATAACGTGGCAATACTTCTTCAGGGAAACCCGGTTGTTTTTGGTCAAGGTTGACTGCAACCACATCAAAATTAATCGGTGCGATACGCTTAAACTGCAACAAAATGTCGAGCAAGGTATAACTGTCTTTACCGCCTGAAATACAGACCATCACCTTGTCACCCTCTTCGATCATTTTAAAATCACGAATGGCATGACCGACCTGACGGCGTAGCTTTTTCAATAAACGATAATACGCAGAGCTAGTTGGTAGTTCTGGTTTGAAATTAAATCCTTGTTCGGACTCAACTGGCGAGAACATAGACGAGTTAAACCTAAAAAAAAATACCGCGCAATTTTATCCGATTCGCAGACTTCTCGCATCAAAAGAATGTAATTTCCGAAAAAACTAAAAATACTGTCATGATCACGTCATCCTCAGCGCATTATTTTATACGGTCGAGTTCATTTTTTAGGCGAAACGCTTATCTTTTGGACTTTTCCACAGTTGTCCACAAAAGCTGTGGATAACTTTGTGGATTTTAAATGACTTGACAAGGTGAGCTGCCCTTATTTTAAGGCTTCTATTTAAATTGATCATTTTTTGATCAATTTATTATTACTTATTTATCAATACTTTATATGTGTCAAGTTATGCTCATTAAAAAAAAATAAATATTTTTTTTGATTATTGAATCATCAAAATGACTTGATTTTTACAAAGTAAAGAAGAAATCAGCCCTCGAAGCCTTTTCATCTGATTTTTTTTTGATAAACTCTATTTTAACTGTTTGGGGACAGAATTTTTTTCTTCACAATAAAATGAAAAACAATACTTGGACTTTGGGGCTGTTATTAAGTGGAAGTGTGGCTATCAGTTTAGCTGCACCGAGCATTTTTGCCGGCCAAACGATCTATCAATTACGTGAAAGTAACGGCACAACGCTACTAACCAATAAACAAGGCCGCTATAGCAATCTGAAAGTCGAGAAAAAAACCTACTATCCGGACAGTAATATCCATAGTTATAGTAACTGGGGCTCAAATGAAGCGTCTGTGTTGCCAAGCTATAGCCGTAATAAAAATGCCTTTGACAATATTATTAAACAAGCCGCGGCCCAACATGGTGTTTCCGAAGGTCTGATCAAAGCGGTGATGCATACCGAATCTGGTTTTAACACCAATGCACGCTCACCAGTCGGTGCGCAAGGATTAATGCAACTCATGCCTGCCACAGCACGTCGCTTCAATGTATCGAATGCCTACGATCCACATCAGAACATTATGGCTGGTGCGCGCTATTTATCTTGGCTACTGAAACGTTTTAATGGCAACACCTCACTTGCCTTAGCTGGTTATAACGCAGGTGAAGGCAATGTCGCAAAATATGGTGGCATCCCACCTTTTCGTGAAACTCAAGACTATGTCCGCCGTGTCACTAGCCGCTACAGCAACCTATATGCTGGTAGTTTAAGTGTCTCGGGTTCGAGCAGTTCAAATAGCACTTCTAATAGTGGTCGGATTATTGCCAGTTCGGACAATTATCATGCTGCTGCCCCTGCTGTTGCCAAGTCACCGGCACGTCAAATTATTCAAACGGACAATGGTAGTTTTACCGATGCACCTTCAGGTTCATTTGCGACAGCAAATGCTTCTGCCTCAGCGCGCATTTATCTCAATGAATAAAATCACTGATTTTGTAAAATTGCATCTGTTTTACTAATTTTTCCTTGAAATTTTAAGACTTTCACCTCATATTGAGTTTAATGATTTTTATTTGTAAATCAGATCATTTTTCTATAATAAGAGGATTTACCCAATGATGCGGATTGGTTTGTTCTTGCTGACCAACCTCGCGGTACTGGTTGTAGCTGGCATAATCTTGTCACTCTTCGGTGTCGGTAGTTACCACGGTGCAGGCGGCTTAAACTTAGGCAACTTGCTCGTTATCTGTTTTGTGTTCGGTATGGTGGGTTCGATGATCTCACTATTCATGTCAAAATGGATGGCGAAAAAAACCACGGGTACAGAGCTGATTGACCCTAATGCACCACGTAGCCAAGCTGAAGCATGGTTACTCAACGAAGTTGCGCAACTAGCACAACGTTCTGGTATCAAAATGCCAGAAGTGGGTATTTTCCCATCGTACCAGTCAAATGCCTTTGCAACAGGCTGGAACAAAAATGATGCTTTAGTGGCGGTTTCTACCGGTCTACTGGAGCGTATGAACAAAGATGAACTCCGTGCCGTACTCGCTCACGAAATTGGTCACGTAGCCAATGGTGACATGGTGACCCTTGCTTTGGTGCAAGGTGTAGTCAACGCCTTTGTGATGTTCTTTGCGCGTGTAGCAGGTGACTTCATTGACCGTAATGTTTTTGGTCGTGAAGATGGTGAAGCACCGGGTATCGCATATTTTGTCATTACGATTGTATTAGATATTGTTTTTGGTATCGCAGCGTCTGCCATTGTGATGTGGTTCTCTCGCTACCGTGAATACCGTGCCGATGAAGCTGGTGCGCGTTTAGCAGGTAAACAAGCGATGATTTCTGCCCTGTTACGTTTACAAGCAGAATCTGAAATGCCAGATCAAATGCCAAAAGAAATGAAAGCCTTTGCAATTTCTGCGGGTCAAGAACAAGGTTTCAGCTTAGCTGCATTGTTCCAAACACACCCAACGATTGAACAACGTGTTGCGGCATTACAACAATTAGATTGCCCATAATCGAGCATCTAATGTATGTCGTAAAAAAGCCTCCCTATGGAGGCTTTTTTAAGTCTAATTTTTTCCGAACATTTACTGTCTTATCAATAATCTTTCAGTTGAACGATCTTTCAATTGAATAGCCTTTCATTGATCGCGCTCAAGCAACAGTGCATTTCTCTCTACAATACCCCATTGGCCTTTAACCATTGCCAAAGCAATGAACCGCCCATATAAATTGCAAAGATAAACACCAATAAGAAAATCATCCCGAGTATATCTGGGATATGGATCCATAACCATGCAATCACAGGGTTGCGCCAAAAAGCAGATTGCTGTTGTTTCTGTTCTAATTTTTCATGTAAAAACGGATGTACCACATGTTGATCTGTACTGATTTGATATTCTTCACGAATGTGCGTATGTACAACATCTAAAGCTTTACGGCTCGGTCGAATAAACACATCAAAGATCGTCCCTGCAACAGGAATAAACCCCACGACAGCATCTATAACTGCGAGTTTCATCACACCATTTAATTTGGCTTGTGGTACGCCAATCTGTTTGGCTTTATAGACGGCATAACAGGTCAAGACAAATCCTGCGATATCACCAGCTACGGGAATGGTACTCAACGCTGCGTCCGCACCTACCCCTTGTCGAGTAAATGGAATCCGAACCACGGAGTCCATCATATTGGCAAACTTTGCGAGATCGCGTTCAAGACGAATGACTTCTTGCTTTGACATTTTTTGTTTTAATGGTTCAGTCATGTTTTATCCAATAAAAACCGTGTAAATCACTGAGATTAAAACATATTAGAAGTCTTCAATCTGTAGCAAAATGCTAATCTCTATAAATTGAGCAATTGTGAAGCAATCATCAAATACACCACCACGCCTGTCGCATCACAAATCGAGGTTACCAAGGGTGCAGAAGCACTTGCAGGATCGAGCTTTAACTTGTTGAGTACAAAGGGCAAACTCATGCCAATTAAACAACCGAGCAATACGATACCCATCATACTTAAAGCCAAGACCAAGGCGACGGTTGCATCACCACGATAGTAGCCTAGAATTGATACAGCAATGGCCATGGTTCCACCGAGGCAAAGCGCGACGAGCGTCTCCCGTCCCAACAAATAAAACCAATCTCGAATTTTTACATCCCCAGTGGCAAGCGCTCGCACCATTAAGGTCGCAGACTGTGAACCCGCATTGCCTCCACTTCCGACCAGTAAGGGTAAGAAAAAAACCAAGACGATATGTGCTGCAATGATGTCTTCATAATAGGAAATACCTAAACCGGACAATAAACTGCCAAAGACCAATATCACCAACCAGAACACCCGCTTTTGGTACAATTTTAAAATCGGTGCTTTATTAATGCTCATACCTGGTTCAGTACTCACCGCACTGGCTTTTAAAAAGTCTTCAGTGGTTTCAGCCTGTACCACATCCATCGCATCATCATAGGTGACAATCCCCATCAAACGCTGAGCATGATCCACAATCGGCAAGGCCATAAAATCATATTCTGCCAATTTTCGAGCAATACTTTCTTGGTCTTCATCTATCCAGCCGGTCACCACATCTTTGGTCATCACCTGTTGAATCCGTGCATCACGATCGGCCTGCAAAATTTGCCGCAGTGAAATCACCCCTTCTAATTGAGACTGATCATTGGTGACATAAATTAAATACAGGGTTTCACGGTCATGCGGTTCATGGCGTAAGGCCTCTATAGCTTGTTGCATGGTAAAGTCAGCAGGCATACTGACATAGTCTGAACTCATGATTGCACCTGCAGACTCTTCTGCATATGCAGATAACGCCTTTAGATGCTCTTGGGTATCTTGATCAAGTTGTTGATAAATCCGATCTTGTTCTGCATCAGTTAAACTTTTATATAAGTCCGTTGCATCATCAGAATGCATATCATCAAATAGTTCAATTTGTAGACGCAGTGGATAACGTGAAATCAGCTGTCGCTGTGACTCAAAAGGGAAAAACTCAAATACCAAGCCTTGATGGTCTAAACCTGAAAGTAACTCGATTTGATCTTCGATTGGAAATTGCTGAATTAAACGAGCCTGATCAGCGTAGTTCAGAGGCTGTAAAGCGAAAACTGCTGCTGCATAATTTTGTTGTTGCAGCAAAGCGGAAATTTCACGCTGTCTTTGTATTAAATCCGCCATTCAACTCACTCTTATTTTAATCTTTCTATGTAGTGCACATTTTGAAGGATAAACTAAAGAGTTTCAAATCTCTTCAATATGTTCTCGGTGAACGTTCTTTGCGAAAATTCTCTGTGAACATTCCCTGTCGAAAGTTTGGTGACATAAATTTGGCGACATAAAAAGCCACCGCGATGTACTCAAGCTTTCACGGTGGCTTTTACTAGAGCTATACACTGTGCGTGAATTATTTCTAAGTTTCAGACACCGGCTTGATTTTAAAAATAGATCGGACCATCACATACATAAACGGAATAAAAATCAGCACCAAGACCGTACCGAATATTACCCCACCGAGTACGCTTACCCCAATCTCTTGACGACTGGCTGCACCTGCGCCAAAAGCAAGAACTAAAGGAACCACCCCTGCACCAAAAGCCAAAGAGGTCATCAAAATAGGACGTAAACGTAGTGCTGCGCCTTCCATTGCAGCCTCGATTACATGTTTGCCTTTTTCTTGTGCCATCGCTGCAAACTCTACAAGCAAGATCGCATTTTTACAGGACAGACCGATGGTCGTCAGCAAGGCAATTTGGAAATAGATGTCATTTGGAAAACCGGTCATGTAGCTAAACAAAATATTACCGCCTATCCCGAGTGGAATCGCACTCATGACTGCGGTCGGAATGCTCCAACTTTCATATAGGGCGGCAAGACAGAGGAAAATAAATCCAATCGAGACCAAATATAGCCAAATCGCTTGATGACTTGATTTTTGCTCTTCAAAAGATAAACCACTCCATGCCACATCCACGCCAGGCACCTGATCGACTAAAGCTTTAACATCCTGCATGGCTTGGCCACTTGAGACATTTTTGGCTGTATCCGCTTCCATTTGTAATGCGGTGTAGCCCATAAAGCGATTGACGACTTCAGGGCCGCCACTCCAGCCAATGGTTGAAAAATTACTAAATGGAATCATTTCATTTTGGTCATTACGTACATGCCAATAAGCCAAATCTTCTGGTTTAGAACGGAATTCGGCATCTGCCTGCATCATGACGCGTTTAATACGTCCACGGTCAATGAAATCGTTAATATAACTCCCGCCCCATGCACTACTCATGGTGCTATTAATCGCATTTTGCGTTAAACCCATAGCCATCGCTTGTTTTTGATCAATATCAACTTTCAGTTCAGCTTTGTCTGGGTTAGAGCGTTTGTCTAAATTTTCGAAACTACTGAATTGTGCGGATTTCTCTTGCAGGCTTTTAAATTGCTCATCGAGATAAGCACGACCCTCACCATTCATATCTCGCAGCCAAAACTCCAGACCATCGGTTTGCCCAAGACCGCTGACTGAAGACGGCATGCTGACATTGATTTGTGCATTGTTGAACTTTTTAAAATGTTTCATAGCACGTTCACGAATCGCTTGCGCTGAATTGTATTGTCCTGAACGTTCATCCCAATGCTTCAGTGCAATAAAGCCTTGCCCTAAGTTTTGACCCGTACCAGAAAAATTTCGTCCATAACGAATCATCACCAAATCAATATTTTGCTTTTCTTCAGTCAAAAAGTACTGCCGAATTTGTTCACCGATCTCACGACTTTTCGACATCGGTGCACCTTCTTGTAATTTAAGTTGCACACTCAAAATGCCCTGGTCTTCACTAGGAATAAAACTGGTCGGCAAAGCACGATAAAACAAAGCAAATACCGTAATGAGCCCCGCAAACAAAACCACCGTCCATAAGCGATAACGAACCGTGGCTTGTGCAAGTGCTAGATATTTGGTTTTTAAAGTCTCTAATTTGGTGTTAAACCAAATCGCCCAGCGCTGTGGTTTCGGATTGGGTTTTAAAATTAAGGCACATAATGCAGGGGTTAAAATCAGCGCAACCATCAGTGACAAGCCCATTGCAGCCACGAGTGTGATGGAAAATTGTCTATAGATCACGCCCGTTGAGCCACCAAAGAACGCCATGGGAATAAATACAGCGGTCAATACCAAAGTAATCCCGATTAATGCCCCGCTAATTTCATGCATCGACTCGATGGCCGCTTGTTTTGCTGTTAACTGTTGTTCATGCATTAAACGTTCGACGTTTTCCACCACAACAATCGCATCATCGACCAACAGACCGATGGCCAGTACCAATGCAAACAATGTGAGCGTATTAATGGTCATGCCCAAAGCATATAAAATCGCTAAAGTCCCAAGAATCACCACAGGCACCGTAATCGCAGGTATCAGCGTTGCTCGCCAATTTTGTAAGAAGATAAACATCACCAAAACCACCAGTAAAACGGCTTCGAATAACGTTTTCACCACTTCTTTAATCGATTCTTGTACAAATGGCGTGTTATCCCGTGGATAAACGATTTTATAACCGGCAGGTAATTGCTTCGCTAACTGTTCAATTTCTTGCTTAATTAAGGCTGAGGTTTCAAGTGCATTTGCCCCAGAAGCCAATGAGATCCCCATCCCTGAAGATGGATACCCGTTAATGGTATTAACCCCTGAATAATTTTCCGCACCCAATTCAACACGTGCAACGTCTTTTAAATAGACAAAACTGCCGTTTCGTGCAGATTTGACAATAATATTTTCAAATTCTTCAACTGACTTTAAACGTGAACCTGAAGTGACTTTTGCATTGAGATATTGATCCGATACACTCGGTAATTCACCTACGGCTCCGGCTGCAACCTGCGTATTTTGTGATTCAACAGCCGCACGGATATCACTGGGCATAAGGCTATATTGCTTTAACTTCAGTGGGTTGAGCCAAATGCGCATGGCAAATTGCGAACCAAAAACATCGACTTCACCGATGCCCTCAATTCGAGCAATGTCCTGTTCTAGATGCGTCATCATATAGTCACCAAGTTCGATATTCGAACTCTTGCCAGTCTCATCATAGAGGCCAATAACCATATGGGTATCACCCAAAGATTTATAGACATTTACCCCTTGGCGCTGCACATCTTCAGGCAGCCGATTGATTACCCCATTTATGGCATTTTGTACTTGTACTTGAGCGGTATCTGGGTCGGTACCATTTTCAAAACTGATACTGATCCGGCTTCGACCTGAAGAGTCGCTGCTTGAACTAAAATATAAAAGATGATCAATTCCTTTAATTTGTTGCTCAAGTACTTGTGTGACACTTTCCTCAACTGTTTCTGCTGACGCACCGCTATAACTTGCGCTGACGGTAATTCGTGGAGGTGCAATATCTGGATAGCGCTCTACGGGTAAATTGAGGACAGCAAATAGCCCGAGCGCCATGACGATGATCGCCAAGACACCTGCAAAAATCGGTCGATAAATAAAAAACTTAGACAGCATCAGTCCATGTCACTTTTCAATTAATGAAATAAAATATGTTGATTGATTTTTTCAAAAAATCTTATTGATAATCAATCACAATGTGCTTGATTACAAGCCTAGACTACATAAAAACCTTGCTTGAAGCGAAATATGTAGAAAATATGGAGAGCCTCCACTTCAGCTATTTTAGTAAATTTATGTGACAAAACCGCCTCTGTCATGAAGTCTTAGCCACTGCCCTGCAATGTATGCCTGCAACTTCATTCATTTAAATAAAAAGATGCCGAGGCAGCCATGCAAAAACAATTAACAAAACAGTTAAATCTAGCCATAACAAGCAAAGTGAAATCCTCATGGGGCGTGTCTTCACTGCTCCTTTTTAGCGTTTTTGGTTTATCTGCATGTAATTCGGATGACGATAAAACCCATGTCACCAAGCCCCCTATTTTGCCTGATACAGGTTTTGTCATTGTTGGGCATCGTGGTGCCAGTGCTTTGCGACCCGAGCATACCCTTGCCGCATATCAAAAAGCGATTGATGATGGTGCGGATTTTATCGAACCCGATTTAGTACCAACCAAGGATGGCTATCTGGTTGCGCGCCATGAAAGTGAAATTTCAGGGACAACCAATATTAGTACGCTGTCACAATTTGCGGATCGAAAAACCACCAAAAAAATCGATGGTATCGACTATACAGGATGGTTTACGGAAGACTTTAGTTTGAATGAACTGACTCAAAATGTAAAAGCACGTGAGCGTATTGCTCAATATCGCCCTAATAACACTCAATATAATGATCAATACAGCATCCCAACGCTCGAACAAATCATTGAACTTGCCGACGCTCATTATAAAAAAACTGGGAAAATTGTTGGTTTATATATTGAAACCAAGCATCCAACATTTTTCCAACAGCAAAATCTAGCCATGGAAGATCGCTTACTCACAACGCTTGCCAAATACAGTTATACACGTGATATCGCACCTGTATATTTACAGTCCTTTGAAACCACCAATCTGAAGTACTTACGTGATCAACTCACGCAAAAGAAAACCCTCAAACATGGCAAAATTATTCAATTATTAGATAGCCCAACTGCCATACCGGGTGACTTACAGCAACAAAGCTCACCTCAACATTATGCAAGCTTAGCAACAGCAGAAGGCCTAAAATCAGTTGCAAAATATGCAGATGGTGTAGGCCCAAGTAAAACGTATATCTTTTCAAACACTGAATTTAAACAAACCAATTTTGTCAAAGATGCCCATGCTGCTGGTTTGAAAGTCCATCCTTATACGCTCAGACCTGAAAATGGTTTTTTACCTGACTATTTAAAATGTAACTCAGTGGCGACCGAACGTTGTGATACAGGTGCGGCTAAAGAATTTGAAAACTTCTATAAAGCTGGTGTAGATGGTGTATTTGCCGATGATCCAGGACTGGCACGTAAAACCTTAACGCAACTGCAAAAGCCCTAATTTTCCTAAAATGAAAAAAGACGCCGAGGCGTCTTTTTTATTGTTCAATGGAAACCTTAAAGCGGGTTTGCCAAATATTCTGCGGCTGACTGCGTTGCCACTGGCTGAGGTGCTGGAGCT
>NZ_VPDB01000170.1:0-1028 GCF_013417925.1 Acinetobacter sp. YH12218 | reverse complement strand
GGAGTGACGGGCACTGGCTGGCAATGTCTAGCAACGGCAGGCATTTCGGCTGAGGGTAAAAGAACTTTCCGCTAAGCGATAGACTGTATGTAAACACAGTATTGCAAGGACGCGGAACATGCCTCATGTGGCGGCCAGGACGGCCAGCCGGGATCGGGATACTGGTCGTTACCAGAGCCACCGACCCGAGCAAACCCTTCTCTATCAGATCGTTGACGAGTATTACCCGGCATTCGCTGCGCTTATGGCAGAGCAGGGAAAGGAATTGCCGGGCTATGTGCAACGGGAATTTGAAGAATTTCTCCAATGCGGGCGGCTGGAGCATGGCTTTCTACGGGTTCGCTGCGAGTCTTGCCACGCCGAGCACCTGGTCGCTTTCAGCTGTAAGCGTCGCGGTTTCTGCCCGAGCTGTGGGGCGCGGCGGATGGCCGAAAGTGCCGCCTTGCTGGTTGATGAAGTACTGCCTGAACAACCCATGCGTCAGTGGGTGTTGAGCTTCCCGTTTCAGCTGCGTTTCCTGTTTGCCAGCCGGCCCGAGATCATGGGGTGGGTGCTGGGCATCGTTTACCGCGTCATTGCCACGCACCTGGTCAAGAAAGCGGGCCATACCCACCAAGTGGCCAAGACGGGCGCGGTCACCCTGATCCAGCGTTTTGGATCGGCGCTCAATCTGAATGTTCACTTCCACATGCTGTTTCTCGACGGTGTGTATGTCGAGCAATCCCACGGCTCAGCGCGTTTCCGCTGGGTCAAGGCGCCGACCAGCCCAGAGCTCACCCAGCTGACGCACACCATCGCCCACCGGGTGGGTCGCTATCTGGAACGGCAAGGCCTGCTGGAACGGGATGTCGAAAACAGCTATCTGGCCTCGGATGCGGTGGATGACGACCCGATGACACCCCTGCTGGGGCACTCGATCACTTACCGTATCGCTGTCGGTTCACAGGCGGGGCGAAAGGTGTTCACTTTGCAAACTCTGCCGACCAGTGGTGATCCGTTCGGTGACGGGATTGGCAAGGTAGCCGGGT
>NZ_VPDB01000169.1:0-1039 GCF_013417925.1 Acinetobacter sp. YH12218 | reverse complement strand
GGCTTTGTTGCACAAACCTATCTGTAAAGGCTTTTTCAGCAATATAATTTCAAAATGAATAAGCCTGCCTCTAAAATCTACCGTACAACCAATTGGTCATCCTATAACCGAGCCTTAATTAACCGAGGTAATATTTCCATTTGGTTTGATCCTGCTACGCAATGGTATGCGCCATCAAAAGGCAAACAAGGGCGAAATCAAACCTACTCCGACGCAGCCATCCAATGCTGCTTAATGATCAAATTACTATTCCGACTCTCTTTACGTATGGTCACAGGTTTTGTTCAAAGTCTGATTAAACTCTCTGGATTAGATTGGACAGCTCCGGATTATTCCACCCTTTGTCGTAGACAAAAGCATATTGATATTGCGATTAGCTATCAAAAAAGTAGTGATGGACTGCATCTACTCGTAGACTCTACTGGTTTGAAGTTTCTTGGTGAAGGTGAATGGAAACGCAAGAAACATGGGGCTGAATATCGTCGCCAATGGCGTAAGCTTCACATTGCTATAGATGCTAAAACCCTGCAAATACGTGCAGTACAACTCACCACAAATAATGTCAGTGATTCTCAAGTACTCGAAGATTTACTTGCTCAAATTCCCTTGGATGAACCAATTGATTCTGTTTATACAGATGGTGCTTATGACACAAAGCACTGCCGACAAGTCATTTTAGATCGAGATGCACATGCGATCATTCCACCTAGAAAGAATGCAAAGCCTTGGAAGGATCAGCAAGCGAGGTCTATAGAGCGGAACGAATTATTAAAGACAGTCAAACGGCTAGGCAGATCGCTTTGGAAAAAGTGGTCTGGTTATCACCGTCGAAGTTTGGTTGAAACCAAGATGCATTGCATCAAATTATTAGGCGATAAATTAACAGCGCGGAGTTTTCCAAGTCAGGTGAATGAGATCCATGCACGCATGGCAGTCTTGAATAAATTCACAGAATTAGGTCGCCCTCATACCCAAGTTGTCTCTTAAATTTGAGTAGCTTAAGGGAACTCAGCCTTTCAAACCTTTATGCAACAAAGCC
>NZ_VPDB01000168.1:0-1085 GCF_013417925.1 Acinetobacter sp. YH12218 | reverse complement strand
ATGCACTAACTCATTTTTCAGTATTCCCCAAAAGCTTTCAATCGGTGCATTATCGTAACAGTCTCCGCGCTTGCTCATTGAACCTTGAAAACCATATTGCTCAAGTATATTTCGATATTCATGGCTGCAATATTGACTTCCTCTGTCTGAATGCACAATCAGTTCTTTGGTTGGTTTTTGATTGTGAATAGCCATATTTAGCGCATTACAAACAAGCTGTGTTGTCATGCGCTCATTTAAGCTATAGCCAACCACTTGCTTCGTGTAAAGGTCTTTTACCGCTGCTAAATACAGCCATCCTTCAACAGTCCATATGTACGTAATATCACTTGACCATGCTTGATTTGGTCTAGTCATTGAGAATTGTTGCTCCAGCAGGTTTTCATAGATCGCTCGATTATGGTCACTATTCGTAGTCCTTTTAAAACGCTTGTGTCGCTTACAATACAGGTGGTTCAGCGCTTTTATCTGACGTATAGCGTACATACTCATTTTTATACCCTGAGCTTGTAAGTATTTGGTTAATCGAATATAACCATAGCTCTGCCTTGTCTCCTCATGGGCTATTTTCACCAATATCGTCTGTTGATTTCGTTGAATCGTTCTTTTGCTCACGCCTCTCTTGAGCCAATCATAAAAACATGAAACTGAAACATGAAGTAATCGAGCCATTAAGGTAATTGGAAAAGAATATCTTTTTTGTTTCATATAGGCGTACCTTACTGACTTTCTTTGGCAAAGTACGCTGCTGCCTTTTTTAAAAATTCACGTTCCATTTCAGCTATTTTGAGCTGTTGTTTGAGTTTTTTATTTTCTTCGAGTAGAGCGTTTAGATCAGGTGAATACTGTTTTGTACCTGCTAAAGTTCCAGCCTTTGCTTTGGTATTCCAATTTGAAAGAGTTTGCATTGAAATGCTAAGTTGTCTAGCTGTTTCCGAGACATTGCCTTGATTGGCTTCAATTAATTTGATGGCTTCAGCTTTAAATTCTGTGGTGTAAGTCTTGTGTTTCTTGCTCATGGTAAACTCCTGATGAGTGTGTTTAGTTTACCAAGTTAAAACCTCCTGTTTTTTCAGCACACATCA
>NZ_VPDB01000167.1:0-1113 GCF_013417925.1 Acinetobacter sp. YH12218 | reverse complement strand
CACTGCTGTCCCACAATTTTTCACAAGAGGAAGCTCATTTGAGCTTCCTCTTGTTTTATGGGTATTTTATCGGGTGAAAATAAAGCTTTTAAAGTTCTTCTTTCAAACAAATTCACTTGAATTATTCTGAGTAAACGTTGAACTGTCCAACCTGTTTTTCCTAAATGTTGAGCGAAACTCACCAATAAATAGGCGATCATCGCAATCCAGATTTGTGTCTGAATTGCGTTCCTGCTGCGACCTAGAAACGCTTTTAATTTGAGATTCTGCTTAATCGCCTTAAAGAACAGCTCAACTTTCCAACGATCTTTATAAATCGCCGCAATGGTGGAGGCGGCTAAATGAAAGTTATTGCTGAGAAAGCTAAAGTGCTTGCCACTTTGCTGATCTCTATATTCAATTCTTCTTAACACTGGGGCTTTTCTTTTTAGGGCATGTGCGCTATTCAGCTGAATGGTTTCATCTTTTAGAATACCTTTGGATTCAAGCACTGGATGTTGCTGGATCACCTGATACACAGATTTAGGCCTAAAACGTGTGACAAATCCAATGTTTTGAGCAGTCAGATTTGCATACCATTGGTAATCGACATAGCCTTTATCAAAAACTACAATGCTGCCAGCAGGAAACTGGAATTTGCGGCCTTGTACCATGTCATTTTCTTTGCCATTTTCAACTGCAACAAACTCAGGAATATCATTGCTGTGATTCAATCCTATACTGAGTTTCATGCTGGCTTTTGAGTCGTGAACTTTGGCCCATTCACATAAGGAAAGCGACAGGTCAATATGACTGGCATCCAAGGAATACAAGGGATTCTTAAAGCGAAATTTATGAGCGACTTTTGAGTGGTCATAGTATTTAAGCAACTTGTAAAATAGCTGTTGATACAAGGCAGCAGGCTGCTGCTCATTGATTCGTGCCAGCGTGCTTCGGGGAATAGACTTTGCTCCGAGATGACTTAGCTTTTCCTGTTGGCACTCCAAATTGGATTGAATATCTCTCAGACTTTGCCTACAAGAGAATTGAGACATCAATATGGCAATAAACTGATCCCACCGGGAAGCCGCTCTAAATTTCTGTCCAACATGGTGCACTTTAGCAAGTTGTTCA
>NZ_VPDB01000166.1:0-1239 GCF_013417925.1 Acinetobacter sp. YH12218 | reverse complement strand
TGCCATACTGGCAGGGCTTTCAATACTATTAAACACTCTTCAGTTGTTGTCAGAGTATTCGTCTGATGAGCTGAATGCGATTGCTCAGATCGCATTCAATTTATAAAAAATGTGTAGATACCTATGCTGCCTACGTCGAGGGTGATGTTGGTATCGGCCCTATTCCAACAGGATTTGGTATCGAAGTGACGCTTAATATTCATCTTGAGGGTATGGATGCAAGCGAGGCACAGAAATTGGTCGATGCCGCGCATATTGTATGCCCCTATTCAAATGCCACCCGAAACAATATTAATGTCACTTTAAATGTTTTGACTTAAATCCATTTGCACCTATCTATACAAAGCACTGTTTTAATTCCTTATAAAATAGTGCTTTGAACTTTTTTGACTTCTACAAATCTACAGCTGAGCTCAAAATAAAGCCTTATCCATTTCCAATGCATTTAAATATTCTTATTCAGCTACCAAAACCTTGCTAAAATATATAATGATTATTATTTACATTCATTTGTTGATCTATGATGCTTAAACCTCTCCTTATCAGTACATTGCTAATCAGCGCATCCACACTAAGTTTTGCCGAATTAACCCTATCTGAAAAAGTCCGTCCTCAGATTAAATCCTTGGTCAATCCAGATATTCAACGTCTTGCGCTACCGCCAACACCGAACAACATGTCTTTACCTGCCTATGGTCAAGGCATCATTGGTTGGGGTACAGGCCCAGAAGGTGCTGCAGCGCGCTTAGCCAACATCACCAAAGCCGACGTTGAAAAGCTTAAAACTCAAGATGTCACTTTAGAGATGGTTCAAACTTGGCAAAAGTTTTATGAAAATGAAACGCAGCGCAATGCAGGTAACCCAACCGCGCCCATTCGTGCTGAATTGATGAAGAAAGTTGTCAGTTTGTGGTAAGTGAAAGACCGTACAGCCCATATTTTTGGGCTGTTTTTGTTCAAATTAAAATAAAAAATTATGAGACATTCGATAGAAAGAATAATGAATAAAATTTAAAAAATGTTTAATAGATTTCTTTCATAAGTCATTTTTCACTCAGCTCCAAGTTATAAATTCCAGCAATTAGATTGAATCTTAATGCTAGTCTTTTGCATCGATTGCGATATCGCTCAGCAAGAATTTTGAAGGTTTTCAAACTGCCAAATACATGCTCAATTCCAATTCTTCTTTTATTGATTTCCTGATTATAGATTTTTAGTTCGGAATCCAGTTTACAGCGC
>NZ_VPDB01000165.1:0-1258 GCF_013417925.1 Acinetobacter sp. YH12218 | reverse complement strand
CTCCTCACTCTTCTCTCAGGTATAACATACCGATTAGATTTCTCCATTAAACTTTCCAGATGTTTGGGGAGATTACCTGCAGAAGCCAAAGAGTCGAATCTGAGTAAATTAAGAAGGGCAATAGATGCAATATGAAAACTGATTCTCAAAGGACTTACTTTAGCTCGTTGAGCCATATGTTTCATTTGTCGTCTCAGAACATTATAGGCAATCAAGACACCCCATAATTCTTGATAAATTAAGTCTGGTTGCTTGCTTCTTAAGAGCTTACCTTTCTGCAAATTGCTTTTAATTTCTCGGTAACACATTTCAATTTCCCAACGCTGAGCATATAACTTTGCCAAGGCTATAAGTGGGTATGTCTTTGAATCTAATAATGAAGTAATGTAACGTCTGATTTTTCCTGCCTGCTCAACTTCAATCAAACGTGCCTCCCAATAATCCCCTAACGTTGGGTTAAGCTTCTTGGCTCTAGGTGATATTGGCATCCTGATATGAAAATCATGTGGGGAATTCCGTTTAATAATTTCATAACGTAAATTATCTTTTGCTCGCATCAGCCAATGACTTGATTCTGCACGTGTTTGCCACCCTATTAGAAAATCAGCAGAGAAATAAGCTCGATCAAATAATGTAATACTTTGTGCTGGAGGAGATAATTGATTTGCTAATGTGAGTTCACCCTGATCCATACTGCCTATTTGGGCATCTATGATTTCATGGGTATTGGTATTGACTAGGCACGTGGCTCTCACTTGTGGGTAAGGTGCTACAGCAGTTTTACCTTTAGATGAGCCAAAATGATTAAAGTTCTCTTCGGTCAGCGGCATAGACCAAACCACCCCATCAACAGCACATATGCTAAGTCCTTGAAAGTTTGAATATTGTTGCTGTGTTTCATCAAACCATGCTTGGCTGAGCAGAGAGAATAAGGTACTTAAAGGCTCTTGTCCTAAACGTTGTCGTGCTTGGACTGCTGCACTAGGAACACAATATTCTGTTGTACCAAACACGAGGTTTAATTGCTCTACAACATAGCTGATGGGTTGATTTCGAAACAAGGCAAGCCCAATAACAAGCCAAACCACATGCTCAGCAGGTAATTTTCTCCTTCTGATTGATGCCTTACCTGTTTGATGCAGGCTTGTTTCAATCCAATTTAAATCAATAAGTTCACAAAAATGGTTGAGTGATGGGAGAGAATGTTCAAGAGTGGATTCTAAATGTTCAGATAAAGACATAAAAAAATGAGCGTATT
>NZ_VPDB01000164.1:0-1258 GCF_013417925.1 Acinetobacter sp. YH12218 | reverse complement strand
CTGCCAGTATGGCAGGGGCACTTTCTAATTTTCCCCTTTTCTGTTGCCTACCTGAAATTCGGGTGAGAAATGCCCGAATTCTTATATTCTGCTCATCTGTACCACGCTGTACTCGCCATGTCAGCACACAAGCCATACTACTGATCAGTAGCCTTCTCAGGATTGCTTGAGGTGTCGTTTGTAGCCATGCCTCAACGTCATGTCCTGCCTGCTTAAGCAATTTAAAATAACACTCAATTGTCCAGCGCCAGTAATACCATGTACTCAATTCTGCTGTATCTATATCCATTGCAACATTACTCAGCAAACACCATCTCGCCACAATTTTACCGTCACAATCCTTAACGACAGAAACAACCAGCCTTGCATCGACAGCATCTCCCTGCTCAGGAGCAACCCGCTTCCCTGAGCTATCTTTCTGCTTTGGTTTTGCTGCGCGTGTTATGCGTATATGGGTCTCACCCACATGTAAAGTATGCTGATTGCCTTTGTAAGAAATATTTTTGATTGAATGCGTTTCTATCTTTTCTGCAATCTCGCCAACTTTGTATGTCTGACCGTGATACTCAACTCGATGACCTTCTTTGGCCCGAATCAGCCATTTGAAGCGATTCTTGCTCATCGCTCTTAGATGGGCAATTGAGTCACCTTCACGATCAATGATATGAACTTTTGTTTTCTCAACCGGATACTGTTCGATCGTTTTGATTTGTTCTGCGAGTGAATCCAAATGGGTTTTTCGCTCGCTGTATTGTTCACTGAATGTGGAATAACAGCCTGATGCGTCAGATAGCGTTTGAGCCAATGGTGCAATGGGAAGCCCCGATGCCGCATCAACCAGTAGACTGCTTTGCAGTTCATAGCCTGAATCATATTGATGGGTTCTTTGAAGACGCTGAGTTTTATTGTTATGTTTCACATATTGCAGTTGAGACCAATCATGAATAATCAGCGCATAAGGGTGAGAGGATTGATCAATCTGTTCAAATGCAAGTCGCTGTATTGGCTCATTCAATTGCTTGAAAGAGACTTTTTCATTATTGAGAAATCGCCAAACTGCCTGGGTGGTTGCAAAACTGGACTTCTGGGCAGAGGCCATTTCCTTAATTGCAGGGGCAAGTGAAGCAAGAGGATTCATATTAAGCTTTACGAGGGCGTTGTATCGTCTGACGAGACGTGTATCAAGATGGGAGATATTAAATTGAAGAGCATGCTCTTCAATTTAACCCAAAACTTGGGATTTGTGTAGATACCTATG
>NZ_VPDB01000163.1:0-1405 GCF_013417925.1 Acinetobacter sp. YH12218 | reverse complement strand
TAATAAAAAGACAAATGTGTATTAAAAATAGCCATCATACGTCTATTTTTGATTACAAAATATAATGAGGGGATTGCTTCCCATTTCATACATTTTTCATATATAAAAAGACATACTATTTTTAAGGTTTTTCTAAACCAATTTTTTTACTTCATAATTTTTAACATCATAATTAAAGGTGAACCATGCAAAATAAGAAGCGCACCCCATTAGACGCGCAACAGTCCCATCTTTGGATTATTGGTGGTGGTATCGCAGGTATGGCTGCTGCTGCATTTGCAATCCGTGATGCCAAAGTCCCTGCCAAAAATATCCATATTTTAGAAGAACTCGATATTTCAGGTGGTTCGATGGATGGTGGACATACACCGCATGCCGCGCAAGCTTGGGTAACACGTGGTGGGCGAATGCTGACCGATGAAACTTATTTGTGCCTATGGGACTTATTTTCCAGTATTCCATCTTTGGAAAATCCAGACATTTCGGTGCGTGAAGAATGTCGTGAGTTTAATGAAAAAGTGAAAACCCACGCCAATGCACGGTTGATTGATGCCGAACATGTCATTGCGGATGCAGCAAAGCTTGGTCTGAATACGCTACATCGTGCACAGATGCTGCGCCTATTAGCTTCAAAAGAAGAAAAAATTGGCAGTCGCCGCATTGATGAGTTTTTTGATGAAACCTTTTTTGAAACCAATTTCTGGCGCATGTGGCGCACGACTTTCGCTTTTCAAAAATGGCACAGTGCAGCAGAGTTAAGACGCTATTTCTTGCGTTTTATTCAAGAATTGCCACGCATTCATACCTTAGCGGGTGTGAAACGTACCAAGTACAACCAATATGACTCGATGATTCTGCCCCTACAGCGTTGGTTAGTCGCACAAGGCGTCGATGTGCGTTTTGGACACTATGTCACAGATGCAGACTTCATTACCAATGCTGAAACTCAAGAACGCTACGCTTCACGCCTATATGTACAATTGCCTGAAGGCTCAGAGCAAATTAATCTGAAAGCCAATGATTTAGCTATTTTCACTTTAGGCTCTATTACAGCAGACTCACGTTATGGCGGTAATCATGACGTGCCTGCCCTTATTCGTCATCGAGAAGATCATGGCTGGACGCTTTGGGAAACGCTGGCACAAAAAGCCCCAGACTTTGGCCGTCCAATGACTTTTTATGGCAATGTCGATGAACATAAGTGGGAGTCTTTCACTCTGACCATGAAAGATGACGTGCTACTTAAACGTATTATTGACTATACAGGCAATGAACCAGGCACAGGCGCACTCATGACTTGGTATGAGTCGGGTTGGCATTTATCCATCGTGGTTCCTGCACAGCCACACTTTGCCGACTTACCTGAAGGTTTATATACCTTATGGGGCTACGGTTTCCAAATTGA
>NZ_VPDB01000162.1:0-1446 GCF_013417925.1 Acinetobacter sp. YH12218 | reverse complement strand
TGTACACAGTGCACTGGGTTATGTATCGCCTTTTGAGTTTGAAGCAATGTACTATGATAAGATTAACCCGTTAGGTCAGGTGGCCTAACTTAAATAAAAAAGTCTCCGACAAACCCGGTACGGTTCATACTGACATAGTATTTACCCTTCTTACTGGATT
Organism: Acinetobacter sp. YH12218; assembly: GCF_013417925.1. Taxonomy (NCBI): domain Bacteria; kingdom Pseudomonadati; phylum Pseudomonadota; class Gammaproteobacteria; order Moraxellales; family Moraxellaceae; genus Acinetobacter; species Acinetobacter sp. YH12218. The sequence goes on along the minus strand of NZ_VPDB01000162.1, from coordinate 1,286 downwards.
TTAATTTGAATGCACTATAACTTGGATTTGTGATGATTGATGATATCTCTTGCATAATCGAAAGATTATGTTTATTAACACAGAAATGTATTTGATCGGGGGTATGTATCAAATTTATTTGGTTTGTTGGTGTGCTCATAGAAATTCAATTAATCAAGCTGATAGTGTTTCTATCCAGATGGAGGTGGATTCTAAAGTATTTTCAATTACTCTTCTGCAATAAATCTAGCTAAAGCATAATAAAGTATCTGATTTACCTTGTGGCATACTTGCGAGTGCTGTAGCCAAATGTTCGTTGATTAATTTGGCTCCTTTCAAGAATGAACTGCTCTGTTTTGGTTATGTGATCAATCATCTTATTTAAAGAGTCAATTTTTTCTTGATCATCATGAGTGAGTATACCAATAGCAAGATTTTTACGTACTTGCTCTTCATGATTGAAGCTTTGATAGATTCCTTTTTTTAAGGTTATTTTTTGCCATAATTCACCAAGTTTATAGGCAAAGTTTTTATCTTCTGTAAAAGTATTCGCATCCATGAAAAATAGAAAATGATAGTGATATCTTTTTAATGCTGAGTATTCTAATTTCCAAATAAAACCGATTATGGGGGGGACTTTATCATTTGGTGTATGAAGTTTTTTGATGAACATTCGAAGGTAGGTTTTTAATAATTCAAGCGTGACTGTATGATCAGTATGTATGGAGAAATCCATTTTAATTATGAGTAGCCTTCTGAATGTACTTAATAGTTTTTTAGCAAGCCTTTTAGCTTTCTTGTTCTGATTGAGACTTTTTTCTTGGCGTGACAGAAGTGTTTTTTGATAGTTTGTATCGCTTGCAATAGCACAGGCAAGCTGATGGCAAAAGTCATTTAAAATTTCAGCTTTTAACATAAATTGATTGGGTGCTAGGGCGATAGCATCATTATGACTTCTAAGCCAAAAATCACTCTGACTAACTGTTAAATGATGAAGTATTATATTTTCTTTTAATACCTTGCGAAATAAGTCCACTTCAGGACTTGTACATGTTCTATCTTCAAAGTAATGGGGGTCAATTCTTCGGAGAGAGTCATGTATATTTTTATCAGCAATCGAATAAATATTTTGCTTTTTTTGATGTGGTAAGTAGATAGGTTTTTTTTTAAATTTTCTTATATATTAGGACTTACGCACTATCATTTATAGATTCTCTGTGGTAGCAGATGATTTTTATCGAGAATAAAGTCATCAATGAAGTTTTTGATAATTGGTCTAAATAATTTCTTCTGCCAACGATATATAT